>CAMDPJ010000139.1 GCA_945903925.1 Chryseobacterium gleum | reverse complement strand
TGCTCTAAAATCGGCAACAGCATTTTCTTTCTCTAATGCAATGGCCACTATCGGTCCGCCACTCATGTATTGAGTCAATTCATCGTAAAACCCTTTTCCTTTATGAATTCCATAAAATTCTTGTGCTTGAACCAACGATAAATGCACGTATTTCATAGCGATAATTTTAAATCCGCCTGTGGTGATGTGGTCAATAATTTTTCCAATATAACCTTTAGCTACTGCCTCTGGTTTTATCATGGTAAAGGTTATGTTTCCGTTCATTTAAAATAGGGTTATACACAAACATAAATGATAGAATGGTTAATCACAAGAAAATAGGCGAATAAATTCTATCTTAGAACCCTTAAAAAATATAAGTTTTGGACAAACAATCGATACAGCAATTGAGTGAACTTCTTCAAGGTAAAAAGAAGATTTTTGTAGTGAGTCATAAAAATCCCGATGGCGATGCTATTGGTTCTGCCATTGGTTGGAGCCGGTTTTTAAAAAATATGGGACATGAAGTAGTGGTGTCTACACCTAACGAATGTCCCGATTTTATAGACTGGATAGAGGGCACAAAAGATATAGTAATGTATTCTCAGCAGCCTGAAAAGGTTAAAGAAGAGGTGGAAAATGCCGATTTGATTTTCTGCTTAGATTTTAATGCTTTGCAAAGAATTGATGAAACTGGCGATTTTATTGCTAAGGCAAAAGGAAAAAAGATATTGATAGATCATCATCAGCAGCCCGAAAGTTTTCCCGATATTACTTTCTCTGATGTAACGGCTTGCTCAACTTCACAAATGGTGTTTGAGATTATTGAGGCTTTGGGACAAAAGAAATTTTTAGATGCTGGCGGTGCCGCGGCTTTGTATGTGGGTATTATGACCGATACAGGCTCGTTTAAATTTCCATCAACCACAGCGCAAACGCATCGTGTAATAAGCGAGTTGATTTATGCGGGCGCCAACAATGCACATATTCATCAGTTGGTGTACGATAACCAAAGCATGGACAGATTGAAGTTGGTGGGCCATTGCCTCGACAATATGGAAGTGTTGTTGAAATACAAAATGGCGATTATTAAAGTCAGTAAAAAAGATCATCAAACTTTCAATATTCAAAAAGGAGATTCAGAAGGTATTGTAAATTATCCGCTAGGCGTAAAAGACATTGTGTTTTCGGCTTTCTTTCGTGAAGACAAAGATTTGGTAAAAATTTCTTTCCGCTCTAAAGGTTCTTTTGATGTGAATACTTTGGCACGTAAGTATTTTAATGGTGGCGGTCACATCAATGCAGCCGGCGGGGTGAGTGCTGAAGGATTGGAGAATGCCATTCAAAAACTTAAAGATGTTTTACCCGAATATGAAGCTGAATTACATAAATAGTATTGTTCTTTTTTTTGGCCTATGCCTTTTTTCTTTTTCATGTGGTGAAAAAGAAAAAGACAATGAAGATTATAGCACAGCCGAATTGAAAACAATTCTTGAAAACAGCAATAAAGTAAAAACTGTTAGAGAAGAACAAGACATCGAAAACTACTTTAAAAGAAGAGGTTTAGTGCCTCAAAAAACAGGAACAGGCGTTTACTTTGTGGTGTATGAAAAAGCCAATAAAGATACTGTGAAAATTGAGCAAATGAATTACGTTACGGTTATGTTTGATATTTCTTTGATTGATGGTAAGTTGTGTTATTCTACTCAAGAAACTGGTGCGCTAGAATTTCAGGTGGGTAAGGCCGATGTAGAATCGGGTTTGCAAGAAGCTTTGGAGTTTATGCATCAAGGCGATAAAGCGTTGGTGTTGATTCCTTCGCACCGTGCGCATGGATTTCTGGGCGATATGGAGAAAATTCCTTCGCTGGCTACCGTTATTTACGATATCAAAATAATGAAAGTGAGTAAGGAATGAAGAAGCTATTGACCTTTCTTTTTGTTTCTTTCTTGTTTTTCGCTTGTAGCGATATACCTCACAATTATTTGCAAAGCGCATCGGGTTTAACTTATAGCTATTTAGAACTGGGCGATGGCGAAGTGGCCGAAGAAGACGATTATGTTCGTTTTGCTTATGAAGTGAAAAATGAAAATGACTCTATGTTGTATTCTTCGCGCATGTTGGTTCATCTCATTAAAGCGTTGAAGAATGGGAATTTAGAGGAAGGTTTGTTAATGATGAAAGTGGGCGATAAGGTCGATTTTTTATTGAATCCAATAGCGTTTTACAATACTTATATGCATCAATCTGTGCCTTCGTTGGTGGGTGAAGGAAAAATAAAAGTGCAAGTAAAGGTGTTGGAAATTTTGTCTGATTTGACATACCAAAAAAGAGAAAATGATTTCTATCAAAAATTGTCTCAAGCACATATGGATACTTCGGCACATACAGAAATTAAACGCATCGAAGAATTTATCAATGATAATAAAATGCCAGTGAAAGTGAGTAAGTCGGGCATGGCGTATTTCTTTATTAAAGATGCGGAAAACACTAAAAAAGTTACTTTCGGAAAAACTCTATACTTGCAGTATAGAGGTAAGTTTTTCGATGGCAGAGAATTTAATTCTACTTTGTTGAAAGGAACTGCGCAGGATATAATTTACGGCCAAGAAATGCAAGTTATTCAAGGTATAGAAGAAGCGCTTTCCATGATGAACGAAGGCGATAAAATGGGCTTGGTCATTCCATCATGTTTGGCTTATGGCAGCAAGGGTTCAAGCACGGGTATTGTACCTCCCAATACGCCTGTGTATTATGAAGTAGAGGTAATTAAAGTAAATTAAAAGACATGAAAAAGATTTTTGTATTTGTTGCGCTACTTATTATTATAGCATGCAACAGCGTTAAAAAACAACAGTATGTTTTTACATCAACACCTTCGGGAATGCAGTATGCTAAAATTATTGCCAACGACAGTACTCCTGTTCAAATAGGTGATGCAGTAGAAATAAGCTATAAAGGCATGTTTGCTGATGATACTGTTTTTGCACAAACGAAACCAGGTGAAACACGTCGATTTACTGTAGGATACAATGAAATCAGCAAAGAGCTGAATGATGCCGTACAATTTATGCATTGTGGTGAAAAGACGTTGTTTAGAATGACCAGAGAGCAAGCTTTTTTATCGAAACTAACAACGCACACTTTTACTAAAAAAGGAAAGATAGGCACACTTACCGATTCAATGGTGACTTACGAAATAGAACTTAAAAGTGTTAGTGTAAATAAAGCAATGCATCCTATTCAAGCTGCTTTACTAAAAGATACCATTAGTAGTGAAAACGGATTAAAAGTAATTATTGCAGGTAAAGGAAATGGTGCCAATATTGAGGAGAAAGATGAAGTTACCATTCATTACAATGGTTTTTTAACCAATATGACTTTCTTCGATTCCTCGGTGAAAAGAGGGCAGCCCTTTAAAACAAAAATTGGAGTGGGACAAGTGATAGAAGGCTGGGATAAAGGAATTACTATGCTTCATGTAGGCGATACTGCTCGTTTAATTATTCCAGCAAAAATGGGTTACGGCGCTAAGGCCAAAGGAAATATTCCAGCCAACTCTACTCTAATTTTCGATGTAATTGTTTTGGCCGCCAAGAAGCCTGTTGTGCCAATTCCATATAAAGTACAAGGCTTGCCAGTTAAAAAAACAGCTAGCAGATTAGAATATGTGGTGGTAAATGAAGGAACAGGAAAATATCCCTTAAGCGGTAATAAAGTAACGGTTCACTACACTGGCTATTTGCAAGATGGAAGTATGTTCGATTCTTCTGTTTCGCGCGATGATTATTTTAAATTCAATGTAGGAATGGGCAGAGTTATAAAGGGTTGGGATGAAGGTGTTTTGTTGATGCGCGAAGGTGCTAAATATCGTTTTACAATTCCTTATGATTTAGCCTACGGTGAAGCAGGTTATCCGCCTGTTATTCCGGCAAAAGCAACTTTGATTTTCGATGTGGAATTGATTAAGGCCGATTAATGGATATTAAAGAAAATCTGCTTCAATCCTGCCGAAATTTCGCTCAAGAAAAACTCACTGCTATCCAAAATACCTTGAGTGAATTGAGTGATTCTGTGGGTTCAGATTCTAAAAGTACCGCGGGAGATAAGCATGAAACGGGCCGAGCTATGCTGCATTTGGAACAAGAAAAAGCTGGTGAACAATTGCAGCAAGCGCAAGATACTGTAAGGGCTATTCATAAAATTAGTATTCAAAAAGCATCTACAAAAATTGTTGCGGGTAGCTTGGTGATAACCAATAGAGGTAATTTCTTTATTGCTATTAGTGCTGGTAAAATAACTATTGAAACGGTCGATTATTATGCCGTTTCACCAAATGCCCCCATTGCGCAAAAGTTGATAGGCTTATCTAAGAACGAAAAAGTGAAATTTAATGGACTAGACTATAGCATTGAGCATATAGCCTAACTTGCTGCTAAATTGCCCATTATAGCTGTTTTATGTTCATAATTCAACACTATCTTTTTCCCCCTTTTTTATAATTTCGCCTAACTAACTATTCTAAATGACTTCTATTCAGCGATCGCCATTGGTCTTGCCTTTGCTTTTTTTTATTTGTGGTATTGGTGTGTCGTTCATCTTAACCGTTTTTCTATTGCTCTTATTATTCTTGTTTTTTCTGGCTTTGTGGCATTCTCAAAAACTCAATATCAATCGTTTTTTTTGCTTTAGTTTTTTGAAATCGACTATTCTTGCTTTGTTGTTTTTTCTTTTAGGCTATGGTATTAAGGAATTGAATAAAGACAGCGATTTTGTTTTGAATAGCACGATAGAATTGCCTTCCTCTTATTTGAAGTTTACCAATGGTGTGCGATTTACTAAACGTGGTTGTTGGACTACTGCTCAGCTTATTCACGATTCTTTGTGCCTTCATGTGCAAGTAAACATGGATAGCGCTAAAGGAAAGTTATTGGAGAAGGGCGATACTTTTGTGTTGAAAAGTGTTAGCGTTTATCCTTTGGTGAAAGAAGGAAAAGAGGCTAGTGGCTTTGAGCAGTATTTACTGCGACAAGGTGTGCAAGCCAAGCTTTATGTCAATGATCGTTGCTTCTCTCGTATTAATAAAAATAACAGTTGGCAGTACATGGCTTACAATAGTATGCACGCCAAAATTGTAAATTCTCATTTGTCGGCAAATTCAAAATCATTGCTATTGTCGCTACTCATTGGTGATAGAGGTTATATTGATAAAGCCACAAAAGATAATTTTAGTGCACTGGGCGTATCGCACATATTATCAGTATCGGGCTTACATGTGGGAATTATTTATGTTATTATCGCTTTTCTAATTGGTTTACTTTGGAACAAAAATGCCTACATACCTCTCGTTATCATTTTGCTGCTCATTTGGTTTTATTGTTGGATGGTGGGGTTTGAAGCAGCTGTTCTGCGATCGGCTTTAATGTTTTCGCTGCACGCCATTGGCAATGCTTTGGGTAAAAAGAGTTCTTTGTTGCACACTACTGTTCTTTCTGCTTTTATTATATTGGTAATCAATCCGATTTTTTTGTACGACATCGGATTTCAATTGACTTACGGAGCGATGCTCGGCATCATTTTTATGATGCCTATTTTTCAAGATATGTTGAAGGTGAAATCGACTTACCTTAAACCTATCATCGATTTGTTACTGCTGAGTTTGGCGGTTCAAATTACTCTAATTCCTTTATTGATTTTTCATTTTCAAAACTTGCCAGTTTACTTTATGCTGGCCAATTTATTAGTGGTTCCAGCTGTTGCCTTAATAATGTATGCAGGAATATTGTTTTTGTTAATTCCCGAAAATGAAGTGCTTGATTTCACAATAAATATGCTGGTGTTGATTAACGATTCTTGCTGTAAAATGATAGGCAATTGGCCTTATCCAATGGTGTATATCGTAAACGATAATTTGGCCGATTTTTGTTTTTATACTTTGGGTATAGCTAATGTTGTGGCTTATTGCGGCTGGAAAGTGAATTCTTTTTTATGGATGGCTGTGCTTTCTTTTTTGGTGGTGTTTATTTAATTACCAATGATTCTGCTACTTGTTTAAATACAGGTTCTGAAAAATCGCTTTCTGAAGAATGAATCACCAATTGGTAAGCAGTGCCATTTTGAATGAAAAAATAAACCAAACCTTTATGTGCTCTTTCGTTAATTTCGTAAGTGTATTTAATTACTTGAGCTTCTGTACCGCT
>CAMDPJ010000138.1 GCA_945903925.1 Chryseobacterium gleum | reverse complement strand
TCGATTGGCAATTGTAGTAAGTGTTTCGTCTTTCTTTACCGTGTACTTTATATAAGTAAATGAAGGATAATTACAAGTTACAGAAAAACATTTTCTACTCTGCCATTCCACATCACCATCTAACGTACAAAACTCTTTATGTTTGTTGGCAATTTTTAGAGAATAGGCAGCCATTATTCTAGCGAAGTAGGTGAATCCGATTTCAAATATCGTGTGGTGCTGATTCTCTCTGAGTAAAGAGCTGTATGGGTCTAAATAAAGTGTTATATATGGAAACGCGTTAGGATTCACTGCCGCTTTATTGTGCTTCTCTAAACCATACACAACTTCCTTTCCTGCTTCTGCGCCCAATGTTTTTAGATATAACTTAAATGGTTTTGTTTCTAACTTTATAGCGCTAGAGCTCGTAGCCATTGTCCCGTTAATTCTTTCAAATCTTGTGAAAGTGAAAGAAAGCACTTTTGTTGCTTGCACAGAATCCAACGTTTTTTCAATCACCGCACCTACCTCCATAGGCTGAGGCGTGTAAGAAGATTCAAATAAAATTGTGCTCCCTATCAAGGCCATAAAACCAAATATTAATCCCCCTGCTTTCATAATTCCTATTGCTAGTTTTAAACTGAAAGATTACAATTCCTTCTTCAACACAAATATATTGATGATTTGTAAACGAATATTATGTGAAAATGTTTGTTTATCAAACAGTTTGATTGTACCAACATATACATGTAGAAAGCAATATTCTTTTTGTAAAAGTAAAACAATTTGAAAATCAGTTGAACAAATAATAGCCCTGATATGAGCGCATTTGAAATAAGTAAGGGCATTGTTGGTAAATTGAAAGTACAAACCCAATTCGAACCCGAAATGGTATTGCCTTCTTTAAATTGCTGGTTTAAAGGTCATGAATAAATTAACGATGAAATATTATTGGAAAAATTCGAAGAAATTCTTTTTTCTCAAGCCCATAAATTTGCAGAAACAGAAGAAGAAAAACTCACAATAAAGTATCCTTTTTGCCTGCGCACAGGCGACATCGTACTAAAAGAGGACGCACAAAATATTATCACCGAAAGAAAAGTGAGAAAAAAAGGAAGTCAACTGTTTATGGATATTGTATTTGAAAAAGTTGATTTAAAAGAAAATTGCCGTAACCGCCTTTTTATTATCATTGGCTTTGTCCCTCGTTTATATAAATCGAAACATAATGATATACCATAACGTACAACCCTGTACGCATCAAAACTATTTATTATGATACGTCCTCAGAATAATAAAAAAAGAGAGCCAAGTTTGGTGCTTTCCTCACAAAAAGGCATCGCGTTTTTAATAGATGACGATGCTAGCTACTTAATTCATTTAGACCTAGAACTAAAAAAATTACTACCAAATATTCATTCAATACATTTTCAATCTGTTGATCATGCTATTCAAGCATTAGACAAGGAACCATTATTGATTTTTTTAAATCAATTGGACTCTACGACAGATTCTACTAATAATAGTGTAATTCAAAATTTCAAGAAATTAAAACCAAATTTGGAAATCATTTTGCTTACTTCAAATGACGACACCAAAAGCACTTCAAATTCCTTGAATGATGGAGCGATAGGGCAAATAGTAAAAGGTGAAAACGCCTTAGTTAATGTGCGTCAAAGTTTATTGGTAATACTTAAGAAATTGAGAATTAAAGAAGAGTCTTACGAAAAGAAACAATTAAAGAAAATGATTATTACTGTGGGTATTTTTATTGTCTTAGCAGTTTTTACCGCTTTATATTTAACCTACAGTTAAGATCATCATACAAAAACTAACTAATAATAGATATTAACAAAACACGAAAAAATAAACTCGTGTGCCTTGTAATACTAAAAGTTAGGATTAAGCCAGACCTCTTGGGGAAGCATCACTAGTCAACAACGTTTTTTTTAGAAATGTTGGCGAGGTAAATAAATGAAACCTTTTACCTAGCTATCGGTTGAACAATCCAACAGTACTTTTATTTATTAATGATAAATTTTTACTGGTGAAAAATATATATTCAATATTTTCTCTACTTATATTCTTAAGTGTTTCTCTGTTTTCTTGTGGAAACAATACGGAAAACGAAAGTATTTCGCTAGAAACAACAAAATCTAAATCAAACAACAACCCAATTAACCAAGTTCAACCTCTCGCCAAAAATCTAGCCAATAGCGGGGTTATTAGAATATCTGATCCAGCAAAGGTTAAAGAATTGAAAGATCAATTGTTGTTTAAAATGGAAACGCAAAAACAACTGGAATTGAAAGAGTTGCAAAATAAGAGCATTGGTGAAAGATATAAAGCAGGCGACACAAGTGTTGTTCAAAAAATAATAGAGGTTTTAAAGAGCACAAACAAAAAAGCAAAAGAAGAAATTTATAATGAGCTTCAAAAAAGACATGGATTCCCGAACTATACAATTAAGGAAAAAATATTAATTGATTGCATTTTTTCAAGAATTGAAATTGTCGATGAAGAGGAAATGGCCATTCAGCTTTCAGGAATAATGAATCTTCCAGATTATGCTTCTAAGTTTGAAGCCAGGTTATTGTCGGGGCAGTCGTTGCACTTTGGTCGCTTGTTTTTTTGGTTGGGTAAAAAAGGAACAAGCATGCTAGTTTTAAATAGGGTAGAAGAACTTTTGAAAACCGGAAAAATTAATGAAGATCAAAAAATAGATGTGATTTCAGGCCTTGTGCAGTTTGGTAAAAAAGGAAATAAAGAAATTCAAAAAAAAGTTGGAGAAATAGCAATTACCATATTAAATAAAAAGCTGATTACCGAGAAAGAATTTGACGAATTAAAGAAAAGTAAAAAATCAGGCAGCAGTGCCGACAATCTTTTGAATTGCGCATATAATTATGGAGACAACAAAATTGTTCCAATTGCATCATCAATGCTAAAAAAAGGAATTAATGAATCAAAAGCTTTAACTGCTTTGATAAGAATAAATGGTAAATCAGAAAAAACACGAATCTTTAATTTATTACAAGACCCATTAACATATGATATGGCACTAGAAGCATCCATTTCATTGCACGATTCAATTTTGAATTCATCCGCAGGAACTAAGGATTATTGTGTTGTTAAAGAAATATTAATTCAACTCGAAAAACACAAGAAATATTCTGATGATAGACTTGATAATGTTATAGCGACAATGATTGAAATGAATGCTACAGATTATTTGAATGAATTAAATAAGGTTTTAAAAGACAAAGAATTAATCGACAAACTTAAAATGCTTTACAAATTGAGTGTGGGGCAGTTTTCTGAAGTAGCCGCAGACATGTTTAGCATGGGATTGGTGTCAACACCATACAACAATAACACTATAGAAAAAGCGAGACAATTATATTTATTTTTTGGTCCTTCAGCAGATGTTTATAATTTCCTATCTGTATCAGGGCTGTTTCTATCTTTTGATGCAATTACTAGCCATCCCCCATTAAATTACGATAAATTAATTAAAAAATTTGCAGATAACAGCAATGGAAATCTGCAGGGAATGATGATATGGATGGACGCGCAACAAGATCCTTCCGACACAAATAAATATAAATACAAAATCACTATTATTTTGAATGATCAGGCATATCTTGTTGAACCTAAAGACAAAGGTTCTTCCTATGAAATTTCGCTTATTGTTGATGTTATCAATCAAATTTTAAAAGACCATGGTTCTGAGCAATATTTTCATCAACTGCAATCAGAAAATCAAACTGTACAATATCTTTTTGGCAAGAAAAATTGTGTTAGTCAATTTACAGCAAAGTATGGGCTAAATAAAACAGAATCCTCAGTTTCTATTTTTCCCACACCGTAATTTTCCCAATAAAAAGAATAAAGTGGTAAATCACATACTTTTTTTGAGTGAGTGTGGCAGTGAGATTAGAGAAAAATCAGAGTGCTCGTGGTCGCTCTTGCGCTCACTCTCACTCTGATTTTTGTGCACAAAGAGTTTGAGTTATCGCACTTTTTAGATGATGTACAAGAGATAAAAGTATTCATGGAAAAGTTTGAGGGAAGATTGTAAAAGTCGTTTTATGCTGCCGCAATTGTTCTTCCTAATTGCAACTTTTTAGTGTTCGGAATTTTTGCCGATTTAATAGATTGTTGCATTTTCTTTTTTACAACATCTATATCATATCGTACTTGAAGGTTCATCCAAAATTCAGCATCAATACCTAATCCTTTTTCTAAAAGAACTGCTGCAAGCGCAGAAATATTTCTGTGTCCGTTCACCAACTGACTCACTTCTGACTTACTCACGCCCATTTTATTGGCTAACTCCTGTTGGCTCATTCCACGAGCTTCCAATTCATCTCTAATTTGCTCTCCCGGATGAAATACATCTCCCGGAATCATATCGTTTGCTATTTTCTTTCCTTTACTCATAATGTTTTGATATTTCGTGGACCAATATAATTTCTATTTCACCATCTTTCTTTTGCTCTAATATTAGTCGATATTGATTATTTAAACGAATTGAACTTGTTCCTTTTCTATCTCCTTTTTAATACTCAAAATTGAGTCCTTTAAATTGTCGCAACTGTTCTATTCGCGTTATGTTAATCAATATTTGAACCTTTTTCTTAAACTGCTTTATGATATCAATCGAGAAAGCCTGTTTCCCTTCAATCTCATCAATCGGTGTAATGTACAAGTACTCTAAATGGTCTGTTTTAAAATGTACTTTCATATCTATCTACGCAAATATAATAAAAATAGTTTACATATCTGTAAACTATTTTTATTTATATACCTAAGCTTAATATCGAACCAGAGATCGAACTTCAATATTACCCACTTTGTTGATTTTCAGTATTCAAGGAAAAATAAAAGCCGGAATTGTAATAATTCCGGCGTTGTGCCCAGGAAGAGACTCGAACTCTCATGCCCTTTCGAGCGCCACCCCCTCAAGATGGTACGTCTGCCAATTTCGCCACCTGGGCCTATCTACCAAATGTAAGCACACTTTGCCATTATACAAAAGAGATTAAAATTTATTCATCACCTTCACCACCCTCTCTATTTCTTTCTCGGTGTGGAAATAAGCTATGGGTAAACTTAAAGTAGTGCCATGAATTTCTTCTGAAATAGGGAATTTTTTGCCCTTATACATCGCCTTCAAAGCAGGTTGTTGATGAGGCGCAACAGGGTAATGTATATCTGTTTGGATATTGTTTTTTAATAAATATTCTTTCAGCTTATCTCTCTTCGCATGACGCACATTAAAAATATGGTACACGTCGTAAAAGTCTTTGTGCACCTGAGGAAGAATGAACTCACCTTTCAAATTATGTAAATAAATTTTCGCCAAGTTTCTTTTGTGTTCGCTGAGCTCATCTAATGCCTTTAACTTTATGTTTAAAAATCCGGCCTGAATATCATCTAAGCGCGAATTGTAGCCTACAACTTCATTCTTATATCTCTCCGCGGAACCATAATTTCTAAGCAATTTGAATTGATTAGATAAGGCTGCATCATTTGTAGTAAGTGCACCAGCATCGCCCAAAGCACCCAAATTTTTTGTAGGATAAAAACTAAAAGCAGCAGCGTCGCCAAAACTACCTGCACGCTTACCCTTGTAGGATACTCCGTGCGCTTGAGCACAATCTTCAATTACCTTTAATTTATGTTTTTTAGCAATGCTCAAAATCGCTTTCATATCGCACAACTTACCATACAAATGCACCACTACAATGGCTTTTGTTTTGGGCGTGATACTTTTTTCTAGCTCTTTGGGTGAAATATTGTATGTGTTGATATCGGGCTCTACTAGTACTGCTTTGAAGCCAGCGTTTATAATCGCAATAATAGAGGCAATATATGTGTTCGCTGGAACCAAAACCTCAGCTTCTTTAGGTAAATTTAAAGCCTTAAGGGCAAAGAAAAGAGCATCTAATCCTGATGCTACACCCACACAATTTTTAACACCACAATAAGCAGCAAAATTGTTTTCAAAACTTTGCACATTTTCAGCCAATACAAATCTGCCGTCGATTAAATTTTTATGAAATGATTTTTCGAATTCCGAGTGGAATTGTTTATTCGATTTTGCTAGATTTTCATACTCAATCATTGAGGCAAATATTTGTCGTAGATATAATCGTCGACATCAAAATATTCAGAAGCCAAAACCAACAACACTGCATCAAAACTAAAAGCATACATATAATG
>CAMDPJ010000137.1 GCA_945903925.1 Chryseobacterium gleum | reverse complement strand
TTTCTAAAGCTGTGGTAGTAAGAACAAAGAAAGAGGTTAGAAGACCAGATGGTTCTTATATCCGTTTTGATGACAACGCTGTTGTATTGTTAAATGCATCTGGCGAATTGGTTGGAACTCGTATTTTTGGTCCGGTTGCTAGAGAGCTTCGCGAGAAAGATTATATGAAAATTGTTTCATTAGCACCTGAAGTGCTATAATAGTGAATGTATATGTCAAAATTGAAAATTAAAAAGGGAGACACCGTTAAGGTAATCGCTGGAGAAGAAAAAAACAAAACCGGTGTAATTAAAGAGGTTTTGGTGAAAGACAATCGTGTGGTTATTGAAGGTGTTAACTTAGTTAAAAAGCACACTAAGCCTTCTGCTAAGAATCCACAAGGAGGAATTGTGTCTTTCGAGGCTTCAATTCATATTTCAAACGTAATGTTGTTGGCCGATGGCAAAACAGCTAGTCGTGTTGGAAGAAAAGAAGTAGACGGAAAATTGAAAAGATTTGCAAAGAAAACTGATAAGATTGTAGACTAATGGAATACGTACCAGCATTAAAAAAGAGATACAAGGAGCAAATAGCTCCCGCTCTTAAAAACGAATTCGGATATAAATCTGTAATGCAAGTTCCGAAATTGGAAAAAATTTGCATCAATCAAGGAATTGGAGACAGCGTTGCTGACAAAAGATTAATTGATAATGCAGTTCAACAAGTAACAATGATTACTGGTCAGAAAGCTATTCCTGCCTATTCTAAAAAGGATATCTCTAACTTCAAACTTAGAAAAGGAATGCCTATCGGGGTTAAAGTTACTTTAAGAGGCGATAAAATGTATGAGTTCTTAGAAAGACTTGTAGCTGTTGCTTTGCCAAGGGTAAGAGACTTCCGCGGTGTTAACTCTAAGTTAGATGGAAGAGGAAATTACACTTTAGGTGTTAAAGAGCAAATCATTTTTCCTGAGATTAATATCGAGAAAGTTGATAAGATTTTAGGTATGGATATCACTTTTGTTACCACTGCTGAAACAGACAACGAAGGGTATGCTCTACTAAAAGAATTTGGTTTACCATTTAAAAATTTAAAGAAGTAATATTGTATGGCTAAGGAATCAATGAAAGCCAGAGACGTAAAACGTGCTGCTCTAGCTTTGAAATATGCAAAAAAAAGAAAAGAATTGAAAGAGGCGGGTGACCATGAAGGTTTGCAAAAACTTCCAAGAAATTCAAATCCTATCAGAGTTCGTAACCGTTGCAAATTAACTGGTAGACCAAGAGGTTACATGAGACAATTCGGTATTTCAAGAATTTGTTTCCGTGAAATGGCAAACAATGGTTTAATCCCTGGTGTGAAAAAAGCCAGCTGGTAGTAATAAAATAGATTTAGATAAATAGGTTGATATATGATAACTGATCCAATTTCAGATTACCTTACAAGAGTAAGAAATGCGATAAAAGCAAATCACCGTGTGGTGGATGTGCCAGCGTCAAACTTAAAAAAAGAAATCACTAAGATTTTGTTTGATAAAGGGTATATTTTAAGTTACAAATTTTTAGATGATACCGCTCAAGGTACAATTAAAATAGCTTTGAAATACGATCCTAAATCTAAGGTTCCTGCTATCCAGTCTTTGGAGAGAGTGAGCCGTCCAGGTTTAAGAAAATATTCTCATGCAGCGAAAGTTCCTAAAGTATTAAGCGGACTGGGAGTAGCAATTATTTCTACTTCAAGAGGTTTGATGACCGATAAAGAAGCGAAGAGAGAGAATGTAGGTGGCGAAGTTTTGTGTTACGTTTATTAAAATTAGAGCAATGTCAAGAATTGGAAATGCACCGGTAACAATCCCTGACGGGGTGACTGTAACAGTTGAAAAGAACAACGTGGTTACTGTTAAAGGTAAATTAGGTACTCTTACGCAAGCTTTAGATGCTCGTGTTACTCCTGTTGTAGAAGGAAAAGAAGTATTGGTTAAAAGAACTGCAGATGATAAACAATCTCGTGCGATGCACGGATTATATAGAGCGCTTATCAACAACATGGTAGAAGGTGTATCTAAAGGATATACAATCGAGCAGGAGTTGGTTGGGGTTGGTTACAGAGCTGCAAATAAAGGTCAGCTTTTAGAATTGAGCTTAGGTTTTTCTCACAACATCGTTTTTGAGATACCAAGTGAGATTGTTTTGAAAACTGAAACTTTGAAAGGTCAGAACCCTAAAATCACTTTGACTTCTTTCGATAAGCAATTGATTGGTCAGGTGGCTGCGAAAATCAGATCATTAAGAAAACCTGAGCCATATAAAGGAAAAGGTATCAAGTTCACAGGTGAAGAATTAAGAAGAAAAGCAGGTAAGGCTGCAGGTAAATAAAAAAGTTAGCTATGTCTAAGAAAGATTTAAGAAGACAAAAAATCAAGTACAGAATCCGTAAAGTGGTTACTGGTACTGCAGAAAGTCCGAGATTAACAGTTTATAGAAGCAATAAAGAAATTTATGCTCAGTTGATTGATGATTTAAAAGGAGTAACTCTTGCGTCTGCTTCTTCTACTGAAAAGGAGTTGAAGGATGTAAAAGGAATCGAACAAGCTCGTCAGGTAGGATTAAAAATCGCTGAGAAAGCTAAGTCTGCAGGTATTACTGCTGTTCGTTTCGATAGAAATGGATATTTGTATCACGGTAGAGTGAAGTCTTTGGCAGATGCTGCTAGAGAAGGTGGTTTAAATTTTTAATCAATAGGTAGTATGTTAAAATCAAACGCAAAAAAAGTACGTTCATCTGAGATGGAATTGAAGGATCGCCTTGTAGGTATCCAAAGAGTTACAAAGGTTACTAAAGGAGGTAGAACTTTCAGTTTTTCTGCAATAGTTGTTGTTGGTAATGAGAATGGTGTAGTTGGATTTGGTTTAGGTAAAGCTAATGAGGTTACAGATGCAATCTCTAAAGGAATAGATGACGCAAAAAAGAATTTGATAAAAGTACCTATTTTAAAAGGAACTATTCCTCACGAAATGGAAGCTAAGTTTGGTGGTGCAAGAGTATTTATGAAGCCTGCGGCTCATGGTACTGGAGTAATTGCTGGTGGTGCTATGCGTGCTGTGTTGGAAAGTGTTGGAATTAAAGACGTTTTGGCTAAATCAAAAGGTTCTTCAAATCCTCACAATGTGGTGAAGGCTACAATCAAGGCTTTAGAGAATTTGAGAGATCCCAGAACAATCGCTTTCAACAGAGGGATTACTATGGATAAAGTATTTAATGGTTAATAGTTAAAGAATTAGAGATGGCAAAGATTAAAATTACCCAAGTAAAAAGCGCGATTGACCGCCCGAAAAATCAGAAAGCGACTTTGGTAGCTTTGGGATTTAGAAAAATGCACCAAGTTGTTGAGCACGAAGCTACTCCTCAAATTTTGGGCATGGTTAATAAAGTGAAGCATTTAGTTAAAGTAGATTAATAATATTATATGAATCTTTCAACATTAAGACCAGCTAAGGGCTCGGTTAAAACAAAAAAAAGAATTGGTAGAGGAGAAGGTTCTGGTTTAGGTGGAACTTCTACTAAAGGACATAAGGGTTCGAAAGCGAGAACTGGATATAAATCAAAACCAGGTTTCGAAGGTGGACAAACTCCACTTCAAAGAAGACTTCCTAAATTCGGATTCACCAATCCAAACAGAGTGGAATACAAAGGAATTAACCTTGATGCAATTGCTGAAGTAGCTGCTAAAAAAGGAATTTCTGAAATCACTTTAGAGGTATTGATTGAAAATGGTTTGGTATCTAAAAATAAATTAGTTAAAATCTTAGGAAGAGGTGAGTTAACAGCGAAACTAATTGTTTCTGCTAATGCTTTCTCTAAAACTGCTGTAGCTGCAATTGAAGCTAAGGGTGGTTCTGTTACTATAGTAGCGTAATGAAAAAGTTTATACAAACCATAAAGAATATCTTTAGTATAGAGGATCTGAAAAACAGAATCCTCTTTACGCTTGGGTTAATTTTAGTATACCGATTAGGTTCATTTATAATTATTCCAGGTGTTAACTCTGAGGACTTGGCGCAAGCTCATGAGGGAGGAGGAGCTCAAGGTTTGGTTGGTTTGATTTCAACTTTCACTGGTGGTGCTTTCAGTAGAGCATCTATTTTTGCGCTGGGTGTAATGCCGTATATATCTGCTTCTATCGTGATGCAGTTATTAGGAGTTGCGGTTCCGCAAATTCAAAAGATTCAAAAAGATGGTGAAAGTGGAAGAAAAAAAATACAGACTTACACGAAATTGTTGACCATTGTTGTTACGATGTTGCAAGCTCCGGGGTATTTGAATACTTACGTTGCTCCGGCGGTAGTTGATAACGGATTCATGTTTCAACTTACTGCAGTTAGTGTGATTATAGCTTCTACTATGTTTTTGATGTGGATAGGTGATAAAATAACAGACAAAGGAATTGGCAATGGCGTTTCTATGTTGATTATGGTGGGTATCATGGCTAGATTTCCAGAAGCTATAGCAGGTGAATTTAATGATAGAGTAAACTTAGCTGCTTCTGGCGGTCGTATGTTTGTTTTTATCATTGAGTTAGTAGTTTGGTTCTTTATTATAGCATTAATTATCATGTTGATTCAAGGGGTTAGAAAAATCCCACTTCAGTATGCTAAACAAATGTCGGTTGGTGCCATTAATCAAAACGGTGCTCGTCAGTATATTCCTATTAAAGTAAATATTGCAGGTGTAATGCCCATCATTTTTGCTCAAGCGGTGATGTTCGTTCCTTCTACTTTATTGTCGATGGACTGGGTAGATAAAGAAGGACTTGTCGGGCAAACATTTGCAGCATTAAGTGATCCAAGAAATTTCTGGTACAACTTCGCTAATGCGATGATGATTATATTGTTTACGTTCTTCTACACTGCGATGGTAATTAACCCTCGTCAGTGGGCAGATGATTTCAAAAAACAAGGAGCGTTTGTTCCCGGTATTAAGCCTGGCGCAGATACTGCTGATTATATTGATAACATTTTATCTAAAATTACTTTCCCTGGTTCAGTATTCTTAGCAATGATTGCCATTTTACCTGCCTTCGCTATGATGTTTGATATTTCAACTGCGTTTGCTTACTTTTTTGGAGGAACGTCGTTATTGATTATGGTGGGGGTGATTATAGATACTTTACAACAAATTGAAAGTCATTTGTTGATGAGACATTACGATGGTTTGATGGAGAGCGGGAAATTGAGAGGTAGATCGAGTAATGCTGCTCCGGTAGGAATTTCAGGTTAGGAGGATAAAAGAGAAGATGGTTTATTATAAGACGAAAGAGGAGATAGAATTAATAAGATTAAGTTCTTTACTTGTTGCAAAAACGCATGCCGAATTGGCGAAATTGATTAAGCCCGGAGTAACATCCAAAAAACTTGATCAAAGAGCCGAAGAGTTTATTCGCGATAATGGTGGAGTGCCTGCATTTAAAGGTTATAGAGGTTTTCCTTTTACCTTATGTGTGTCACCTGAAGACCAAGTTGTGCATGGAATGCCCAATAATGATGAAATTCAGGAAGGGATGATTTTGAGTGTTGACTGCGGTGTTTTGATGAATGGTTTCTACGGTGATTCTGCTTATACTTTTGCTGTTGGCGAAATTTCTGAGGCCAAGAAGAAATTGCTTCGTGTTACTAAGGAATCTTTGTTGAATGGAATTGCAAAGGCTGTGGAAGGGAATCGACTTGGAGATGTTTGTTTTGAAGTTCAGTTTTGTGCCGAAAGAAACGGTTTTGGTGTAGTTAGAGAATTGGTGGGTCATGGTGTTGGAAAAAACCTTCATGAAGATCCAGAAGTCCCTAATTATGGTAAAAAAGGTTCGGGTATTGTGCTGAAGGAAGGATTGGTGATAGCTGTTGAACCCATGATTAATATGGGAAGAAAAGATGTGAAGTCTTTATCAGACGGCTGGACAATCAAAACGATAGATGGGCAACCATCAGCGCATTTTGAACACACCATCGCGGTAGGTAAAGAGAAGGTAGATATTTTGTCGTCCTTTGAGTTTGTAGAAGAAGAATTAAAGAAACAGAAAATAGAAGTATTATAGATACATGGCGAAACAAGCATCAATAGAGCAAGACGGAACGATAGTAGAAGCACTTTCCAATGCAATGTTCAGAGTAGAATTGGAAAACGGACACATTATTACGGCTCATATTTCAGGGAAAATGAGAATGCACTATATTAAAATTTTGCCAG
>CAMDPJ010000136.1 GCA_945903925.1 Chryseobacterium gleum | reverse complement strand
TCACCACTAACCTCATTATCCTTCTCTGAACCTTGGTAGCCGAAGCGATATGAACCTGAGAAGCCACGGCCTGCCATCTCCATACCAAATTCATGATAATGCGGAGTGCAGGTATATTACTATTTTATCAAAGAACTATCACATCCTTTTTTCGCGATGAAGAAAAGGACAAATAAAAAAATATTTTGCTGTGATTTTTGCATTGAATCGAAGATAATATTTTATGAGATAATCAATTGAACAATACATAAAAAAGCTCGAAACATTTCTGCTTCGAGCCTTCAATTAAATTTAGATGTCTGCTAATGATTGATTAGCTTTTCTAACGAGTATTTCTTTTTCACTCTTGATTTGGAGTGTGTGTAATTTAGCCATTCATTTTTAATTTGAACATCTAACCACAACTTACCATCGATGTTGAAAATCTGACCGAGAATATCGGCTAACTCAATATTAAGCTTTCTTTTACCGTTAATCACGGCACTTAAATTAGGTGCTTCCATTCCCAAATATTCCGCCAAATCTTTATTCTTAACATTCAAAACTTTAATACATTCCTGCAAGAAGCTACCCACCGCAATCACTTCTTCTGCATTATCATTTTTGAGATAATCCTCCATTTCATGCACCAAAGCATTCAGCTTATACTGAATTTTCATTTTGTCGGGAATACTATTAGAAACCTTCAACATTTTCTTTTTCAATAGTTCCATTTCATCTTTGGAAGCTTTAAAACCATTAATCAATACTCCCTGATTGAATACCCTGTGCTTTACATTCTGATTTTTCATACTGACAATATTTTTATTTCAAATACTCTTTTATTAGTGCTTCTCCTGCTTTTGGGTCGAAAAACATTTTATTTCCCATTGCATACTGCGCACCATAACTCATGTAATGCTCTATCAACTCCGTTTTAGATTCAAATACCACAAAACCCGCATATGGAGTACCATTCTCCAACTGCAAAATACTTTGATAGCAAGCAAACGCCATTAAACACCCTGCTGATTGTTTGTACTTTCCTAACTTGCCAATGTTGTGAGGCGCAATTTCCAAATGATGCAAAAACAACAACTTGTCAACGCCTATTTGCTGTATTTCCAAAGAAATCATTCCCTCCACTTTATTTTCGGCAAACAAAGCATAAAAGAGTTTGCCTTTTGTTTTTGCCATAGAACGCCAATTAAAATTCCAACCATCCCTCTTCAAAGGCATCTTTTCCTTTTGTATAGGTTTTATTAAAGCCTCTACCCCTTTATTGTTTCGGTCTTTTAATTTCATTTTCTACATGTTATACAAATATAATCATTTTGGCTACATATCTTATCAATATTTGATAATATTAATGCTTTAATTTTACCAAATCTGTGAAATCAGCGTGACAGTGCTTAGTTAATCCATCTCCCAACCCTCTTCTCTAAGAGGGAGAAGTTAGTTACCACAACTTTGAAAAGTTAGACTTAAGAAATAAAAATCTGGGGGCAACATTTTCTCCCGCAGATTTCGCAGATTTTCGCAGAAAAGACTTTAAATATAAACCTCTTCCATCACCGCCATCGACTTCAATTCGCCAAAGCCAGCGCAATGAAAACGATAGAAATTAACTATTCCCTTTAATAAAGTAGAACGCTCATTTCTATTCACACAAATACTTTTAATGTCTTCGCCTGAGCTTTGTAAAAAGCCCAAAAACATTTTGCTTTCTGCTTCATCCAAATGCTTTTCGCTGGGCTGATAATCTACAAATTCACCTTCTTCTAGATTAAAAAATTTGCCATCGCCATGCAATGGTTTAAAACCTAAATGCGTGATGAGATGCGACAAGAAATACAAATGAAAATTAGAAACGCCTTCTTCCAACTGATCGAAATACAAAAACTCTCTTCTTAAAAACGAAAACAATTCGGGGTTGGCCGTGTCTTCTTTCACAGTCTTTACCAATACTTCGGAAAGAAAAAGCAAGATGGTGGTTTTCAGCGGATCGGTATAAAGCGATACATAAGGGGAAATAATTTTGCAGGTTCTTAAAGAAAATAATCCGCTTGCTTTTTTTCTGTAATACTCAATTTCACACAACGAAAAAGGCAAATAATTGGCGCCTTTAGGACCTTTCTTTTTTTGTGCAAAACAAGAAATTAAACCATGTTCACGCGAAAAGAATTTTACAATCACGCTGTTCTCCGAGTAATTGATTACCTGCAAAACCAAGGCCTGATCAACGAATTCTCTGCTCACAAATTAATTGATAAATAGGATTTTAGTCACTGCTTTTTCAGTGCCATCGCTGTTAGAAATAAACACCAAATACACTCCGGTTGCCGCACGCTCACCACTGGCCAGCTTACCGTTCCAAGTGGCTTGTCCGCCCTCAGCTCTTGTTTCATGCACTACATTACCACTCACATCGGTAATTTTAACTATCGCATTGTCTACTAAATTGATAATGCCAATAGTACCTGTAAAATCGGGTTTAACCGGGTTGGGATAAGCATACACATCGCCATTGACATCAGCGCCATCGGTGGCTGTTCCCTTGTAAGAAACAATACCTTTGTCGGTAGCAAAAAACACGTCGCCCATCTTTTCATCTATAGTAATATCGATAATTTTATTGGACAATAGTGCGCTGTTCTCGGCGGTGAAATGTTTGAGTTGGGTTTTACCGTCTTCCGACATTTGGTACACGCCATTTCCATCGGTACCAAACCACTTTTTATTGCCCCCATCTATAGCGATAGCTGTTACTCTATCGGCTTCTAACAAATGATGCCACACGCCATCTTCTTGAATTAACACTTGTTCGGCATTAATAGCGCCCGAATACAAATTATCTAAATTGTAAAATACTGCTACTCCTTGATCGGTAGCCACCCAAATTTGTCCTTTCTTATCTTCAGCAATTTCATTTACACGTTCTGAAGGTAAACCACCATTGTCGGCTAATTTGTTCAGTTCTCTAAAGTAAAATTTAGTGGATGAATTCAAATTATCGTCTTTCTCTTTCACCACCGCAATACCAAAATTTTGCTTGGTTCGAATCATCCATTTGTTTCCCTTTGAATCTACCATCAACTTCATCAAAACAGAAGGAACAGAGCTCAACGGCGAAATAGAAAACCCTTGCCACCCTGTACCTTTTTTGTAAACTAACAATGGCGTAGATACAGGGAAACCAGGGAAACCACTGCATATAGCCCACAGATTTCCATTGGCATCGAAATCTAAGCCGGTGTTTAATACCCTACCACCGCCCATAGATTGAAACGGACTGTTGTGATGATTGTACACAACAGAAAGCGCATTATTGTTGAACTCACCAGCACCTCTGATATATGAACCCAAATACACCTTGTTGGGTAAAGAAGGATCGGGAGCCAAAGTAACAATGTCATATAAAGTATCTAATCCAGGTGTAACATCAGAAAAATAATTAGTCCAAATTGCACCATCATACTTATAGATTCCCGAAAGATTGTAAGCATCTGAAAAATCACTTTTATAACCACCCGTTACCACCCAAACATTGCCATTTTTGGCTTTCATTTCCCATGTAGTAATTTGAAGCGGACCGTTAGGCATAAGATATTCTCCTTGTGTGCCCGAGAATTTTACCATACCATATCTTTTATCAGAACAATAATATGTGCCGTTTACCTCAATCATTTCGGTTGGCAACAATTCCCACCAATAAACAATATTGAAATGCAAATCAGAATACTCTTCTTTGATAGAATAATCGGCATTTAAAGCCCAAGCCTTTCGCGTTAAACAAACCAACAAACCACCGCTACCAGCATTTAAATCAGCAACGTCATCGTTCACATAGTTAGCAGGAATTATTTTAGTCCAAGAGCTATTGTCGAAAGCATATAAAGTATCTTGATTATTCGATCCCTTATCAAAATTGGTGTATAGTTTATTGTTTACTAATTCTATGGTATTGTACGAACCCAAAGGAAGATCGTACAATAATGTCCATTGCTGAAAATCATTTAAAAAATTACTGTTGGCATTGGCAACATAAATTCCGTTTTTAGTAGCTGCGTATATTTTGCCGTTGTATATTTTAATTTCATTCACAAACACATTTGCGCTGTTAAAACCTATCTTGTAGGTATCTTTTATTTCTCTTTTAGCCAAATCGAAAACCACAATACCAAAACCACAAGAGAGATAAGCCAAATCACCTGAAACTAAAATGGCATTAATCGATTTATCACCAACTACGGTACTGAAAAGAATTTGCGAAAAATTGATTATTTGTTCGCCCACAATTAAATCGATATTGCCATTGGCGTAGCCTAAAATAGTGGTATTGTGAGCAGATGAATAAGCGATGGCATTTACGCCTACATCGGCCAAGCCCTCAGATTTAGAAAGTTTATTTACCGAATTGTCTTTGGTGTCGTAATAGAAAAAGCCCGATGTAGTAGCGCAATAAATTTTATCGCCAGCCACAGCAGCAGCCACACCATTGTTGTATGGCAAATGATCACGCCATTTACCAATAGCAACAGGTTGTGCAAAGCAAAAATTAAAAGTTAAAAGCCAAAAGGCAAGGATGAATACTTGTTTCATTTGTAATGATTGTTGAGCCAAATTAACTGTTTTTGGTAAAAGTTATTGCATTAAAATGCAGATGGCAAATTTATTTAGTTGGCCCAAGAACTAATTTGCGAAGAAAAAATCCCTTTTTTGCCCGAACATAAATACGCCGCAATGCAAGCCACGCCCATGAAAACGCCACTCTCAAAGCCAAACAATTCTATGCCCATAATGGCACAAGCAACAGGCGTATTGGTGGCGGCAGCAAATACGGCCACAAAACCTATGGCTGCCAAATAATCCAACGGCAATGGGAAAAAGGCAAACAAAGCACTGCCTAAAGTGGCTCCAATAAAAAACAAGGGAGTTACTTCTCCGCCTTTGAATCCGGCACTTAAAGTAAATGTGGTGATTAATAATTTCACTAAAAAGATGTGATTTTCACTTTGCTCAAAAAAAGAATTATGAATTTGATCGATACCTAAACTGTTGTAAATATTAGTATCTAAAAAATACACGGCGATAACGACAATAATTCCGCCAATCAATGGCCGCAAAGGAGCATAAGCGATATATTTTTCGAACACTTTCTTAAATACATCGCCACTAAACACAAACAAATAGGCACACAAACCAAAGAGAACGCCCGCTGCGGCAGTCCAACCTAAGTTTACCGCATTCATAAAAGGCAATACATTAATGTGGTGTTCTGTGTGAAAAACATCCCACTCTGCACAAGTAAAATGGGAAATATAAGCCACGGCGATACTCGGAAAAAATGCTTTCCATCTAATCTCTCCCAAGGCCATCACTTCTATGGCGAAAATTGCTCCGGCTAGCGGAGTGCCAAATACAGCCGCAAAGCCGGCGCTAATACCCAGCATCAACAATATTTTTCTATCCTCATTGCTTAGTTTAAACCATTCGGTAAATCTATCGGCAATGGCACTTCCCATTTGCACAGCCGTGCCTTCTCTACCCACAGATCCGCCAAAAAAGTGGGTGAGCCAAGTGGCCAACAACACCATAGGCGCCATAATAAATGGAAGTGGTTTTTTGGGCTCATTAATTTCTTCGAGAATTAAATTATTTCCTTTTACAGCCTCTTTTCCCCAGTAATGATAGGCGAAGCCAATGAGCAAACCCGCTAAGGGTAAACCATAAATGTAAACCATTTCATTTCTGGTAAAGCGAATGATTTCGTCTAATCCCAGCAAGAAAATGGCCACAGCACAACCTACTATTAGTCCCACAGCAAGACAAAGGAGTGTCCATTTAATTAAATAAGAATCGAATAATTTTTCCATCGAGGCGATGAAGATAAGATGTTTTCTTCTACATTAGAAGTATGAACAAAGACCCATTGCACGGCAAAACCTTGCAACAAATACTTGAACATCTTACCGACCTATACCCATGGGAAGAATTGGCGCATCATGTAAACATCAATTGTTTCAAGAGTGACCCCAGTATTAAATCGAGTTTAACTTTTTTGAGAAAAACACCTTGGGCAAGAAAAAAGGTAGAGGAATTGTATATCAAATCGTTGAAATAAAACTACTCAGGCGTTCCGTTTTGCGACCAGCAATTAATCAATTTAATGCTCGCATCATCTAATTTAGAGCCCCCTTGTGGCATTGGCGCAAAGCCCGATGCATGTTGAACAGAACCAACAATGGCATCTTTGGCATTTTTAGCGTGGGAAT
>CAMDPJ010000135.1 GCA_945903925.1 Chryseobacterium gleum | reverse complement strand
TCCGAAAAACATTGATGTGAACTGGGAAAGTATCATCACTTTTAAGGTGAACAAATATATATCGGCAAGTATTACCGCTTCGTTAATTTACGATGATGATATTAAGATAGGTACACATACCGATGCTAGCGGTAATTTTGATCAATTTGGACCCCGAACTCAATTTAAACAAGTTTTAGGAATTGGCTTCGCACACAAGTTTTAGTGTAAAAAAACAAGAGGTTAAAATTTTAATCTCTTGTTTAATTTTTCGCTTTTAAAGAGGATCTTCCTTTCGTAAATAAAGTAGTAGAATATGAATCCTACAGATATTCCTACAAAAGAACCCGCTATAATATCTTGCAGGAAATGCTGCGATAGATAAACGCGCGAATAAGCTACGGCGATAGCGCAAATAGCAGCCAACACTTTTACATAATGATTTTTAGCCAACAGGCTTAAACAAAAGAAAAGAGCAAAGGCAGAAGTGCTGTGACCTGATGGAAAACTGTGGTATTCTGAAATTTCAACGCCTTCTACACGTCGAAATGCCGGGTGATTGTATAAATAATGCAAAGGTCTCCAATGGTCTTGAAAAACGAAATTCTTTAATAGCTGTGTGATGCCTGCGCTCAATAAATAGGTTAATCCCACAAATAAAAAAGCTCTGTAATTGTAAAAAAGTAAGGCTACCAACAACGGTGCGCCAAACCAACCTTCGGCAACTTTAGTGAGCCAAAAAAATATAAAATCGGCAATACCACTATTGATGCTGATTAGATATAGGTGTAAATCAATTTTGTCTTCATATAAAGATAGCGCTAAACCTACTGCAATAAAGAGGAAGTAGGGAATAAAAAAATAGCGTTGTTCTTTGATGAATCGAAAAATCATAGTCAATAATAAGAAGAATTTTATATTTTACTCCCAAAAACACCAATCAAGATATGATTTTTTCAATAGAAAATGAATTTGTAAAAGCTACGGTAAACCAAAAAGGAGCTGAGTTAAGCAGTTATATCAATAAAGAAAATGGAATCAATTACCTGTGGAAAGGTGATGCGAAATATTGGGGTAAACACGCGCCAGTGTTGTTTCCTGTGATTGGCAAAGTGAACAGCGACAGTATAAAAGTGGAGGGGGTAGTTTATCCAATGATCAAGCATGGCTTTGCGCGCGACTGCAATTTTGAATTAAGAAAACAAACGTTAAACAGTTTAGAATTTGTGATTGTGTCTAACGAAGAAACCAAGAAATCGTATCCTTTCGATTTTGAGTTTGTGGTAAAATATACAATAAGTGAAAAAACTTTAATTACTTCTTTTGCTGTGAAAAATACAGGCGATGTGCCGTTGCCTTTTTCTGTGGGCGGCCACCCAGCTTTCGCTTGTCCGGTTAATGAAGAAGGTCTATTAAACGATTGTTATTTAGAGTTTAATAAAGAAGAAGACGCCGATAATGTTTTGTTGAATCCATCAACAGGTTTTAGAAATGGGGAAGTGGAAAAGTCTTATTTGAAAGGAAAGAAATTGGCATTGCACAACGATATTTTTAAGAACGATGCTTTGGTGTTTTTTAATTTGAAATCGAGTGAAATCACCATCAAATCCAATAGCAATCGTCATGAGTTGAAGTTCTCTTTTGAAGGTTTTCCTCAGTTTGGTATTTGGGCACCAATAGGCGCACCTTTTGTTTGTTTAGAGCCTTGGGCAGGTGTATGCGATGAGGCTGGTCATGATGGTGAATTTAAAGATAGATTTGCCACTGTTGAAGTGCAAACAAACCATATTTATTTATGCAGTTATAGCATAGAAGGTAAGTAAAGTGAAAAAAAAAGGCCTTAGTTTATGTACAACAAACTAAGGCCTTTTTCATGAGTTTTTTATTTACTGCTGATAGCTAAACTCTTTTTTCAATCCACCCACCATCACATCAAACTTACCTTCTTCGGTAACTCGTTTGTTTTGTTGGTTGATGAAAGATACATCGGCAGTAGAGATAGAGAAAGTAATGGTTTTGCTTTCACCTGCTTTTAAAGCTACACGCTGAAATGCACGCAATCTTTTCATAGATGGAGTGATGCTTGCGAAATGATCGCGGGTGAATAAATCAACTACTTCAGTGCCATCTGCAGCGCCTGTGTTTTTAATAGTAACAGAAACTTTAATTGCTCCATCTCCTTTTAAAACAGTATCGCAATTCAAAGCAGAATAGTCAAAAGTGGTATAGCTTAATCCGTGTCCGAAACCCCATTGAACATCGTAACCTGTTTCAGTATCACCCATGCCTAAATCTTCTTGCACATCAGAATATTTTAAATCGTAAGTCACGATGTTTCCGCTGTATTTAGGGTAAGTGAAAGGCAATTTACCAGATGGATTGTTTAAACCGAATAAGGTTTCTGCAATGGCTTTTCCACCCATACTTCCTGGCCAATAAGCCATTAAGATTCCTTTGGCTAGTGGTTCAATTTCTCTGATGATTCTCGGACGACCTTCTGTTAAAACGATGATAACAGGTTTACCTGTTGCGTAAGCTGCTTTCACTAAATCTTGTTGCTCTTGAGCAAGTTCTAATTCGCGGATAGAACCTGGAGTTTCTGCGTAAGCATCTTCGCCAAGGCAAAGCACGATAACATCAAAAGGATATTTAGGTTGGGGAATTTCTTTGCTTACTTGAATGTTGGTTACTCCAATCGCCTTCAATTCCTCAGCAATCGTAGTATAATACTCAGGATATTTATCCTCCTCATTTCCCTGCCAAGAGAAAGACCAGCAACCATTTAAGTAAGAAACTTTATCTGCACCCGGACCGGCCAACAAAATCTTCGTTCCTTTTTTCAACGGTAAAATTCCGCCGTCGTTTTTCAATAAAGTCATTGCTTGTCTTGCAGCATCTAAAGCCAATTCTTTGTTTTTAGGATTGTTGAATTGAGCGATTGCTTCTTTCTCAGGATAGGCATTTTTGAACAAGCCCAATTTCACTTTTAAGGTTAGGATTCTTCCAACTGCTTCGTCGATTCTTTCCATAGAAACTTCACCTGTTTTAACCAAGTCGATTAAGTGTGTACAGAAATCCAATTCGAAAGGAACCATGCTCATGTCGATACCGGCATTGATACCAATTTTAACAGCTTCGCGCTCGTCTTTAGCAATGCGGTGACGGCTGTACAATCGTTTAATATCTAACCAGTCGGTAACCGCAACACCTTTAAATCCAAGCTCTCCACGCAAAATATCAGTCAATAACCATTTAGAAGAGTGAACCGGCACGCCATTAATTTCTCCTGAGTTGATCATGATAGTTGATGAACCTGCTTTAACAGCCGCTTCGAAAGGAGGTAGGAAAATTTCTCTCAATTGAGTTTCGGGGATGATAGAAGGAGTTCTGTCTTTTCCTGTTGTTGGAGCAGAATAACCCAAGTAATGTTTCATACAAGAAGCCACTCCGGTTTTTTTGTCTAAACCATCTTCTTCATATCCTTTAATAGCAGCGCAACCCATAGCAGCCACCAACGTTGGGTCTTCGCCATAAGTTTCACCAAAGCGCGCCCAAAGGGGCTGACGAGCAACATCTAACACAGGAGCGTAATTCCAACGGATACCTGCAGCACGCGCATCGGCAGCTGTAGCTTTTGCACCTAAGCGAGCCAACTCGGGATTACGTGTTGCAGCCAAGGCAATATTTTGAGGAAACAACACCGCATCTTTGTGGTAAGTAGCGCCATGAATGGCATCTACACCATATAATACAGGAATTTTATGTGGCGTTTTTAAAGCATAATCTTGAATGCCGGTGATAATCGCTCTCCATTCTTCTTGAGGAAGAACAGCAGCATAAGTGTTTAAAATATTTCCTACTTGATGTTTCACCAAAACATCTTCGAGTTTCTTTTTATCTAAAGTAGTTTTACCAGTAACAGAATCTTTTGTAGCTAAAACCGTAAGGTTCAGAATGGCCATTTGTCCCACTTTCTCTTCCAAGCTCATCTCGCTCAATAATTTTTTTACTTCCTCGGGGAAGTCGTTTTGAGCAGCTTCCGATTTATTTTCGGCAGAAGGCGAACAAGAAAAAAGGGTGAAGGCTGTTAAGCTTGAAAGTAAGATTCTACGCATATTCATAAGTAGATATTTTGTTTAGCGAATATAGAGGAAGTAGTGAAGTAAAGCAAGACTTTTGAAAAGGGTCAGTGTTATGGCAGTACCCGAAAAAATTAGGACAAAACCATTATTAAAAAACCGCACATAAAATTATTACTTTTATTCCATGAGAAAATACCTCCTTTTTTTATTGCTCTTTCCTTGGAGCTTGTTTGCCCAAAAAGCAACAGTTTTTTCTTTCGACACCATTGAAAACAGAAGGTGGGTGGGGGCAGATTTTTGGGCCAATCGTTTGCAAAACTGGGAGGTGAAAAACGGAAAAGTTTACTGTTCTCGTCCGGAAGAACTAAGCACACTCCATCTTTTAACCCACGAAATGCAAAGCAGTAAGAGCTCTAGCGAAATTAGTTTTGAAGTAGGGAGGAATGAGTTGGCGGCTAGCGATACTGCGGCCAAAGCAGGAATCATCATAGGTTTAAGCGATGAAAGTTTGAATTACAAAGCGCGAGCGATGATTCAACGCTTTACATCAAATGAAGACGGCGTTTGGATAGGCATTAAAGGTAATCGTCTGTTTGCGCAAGATTTACCCACATCAAAAATATTGTGCAATGCCGATGTTACTGCCAATTTCAAATCAAAGGAGAGTATTATAATTCGTTTACTTATTAGCAGAACCAAAAAAAATGAGCCTAGGATATACTTATATGTTGATGGTAGATTTGTACAAGAAATAGCCATTGCCAATGAAAATAAAAACGGAAGTATTGCTTTAGCTATTGGTTCAACAAAAGCTGGTAGTGAATTCTATTTCAATAATTTAAGCTTATCAAATTTAGCTTCAAAGAGAGAAAGAACTTTCGGTCCGATTTCTACTTGCTTGTACACCTTAAACGATAATGTGTTGAATTTTTCGGCGCAGCTTATGCCCATCAATCTTCATGAAAATGATTCTGTTGTGATTGAGCTTCAACACGACAAAAAATGGCTTACGTTGGCTACTGTTGCTGTTAGCGATAATCAGTCTCGATTGCGTGATTTTTTTTGGAAGTACACTCAAGCAATGCCTTACAGAACCTGTTTGAAAAGAGGTGATTTATTGGTGGGTAGCTTTTACGAAGGAGTTATTGCAACGCCCAATCAAAATGCCAACGAAGTGCGCATTGCCGCTGTAAGTTGCAATGGTATTTATGCTATTTCGCAGCAATACATGGATTACAAAAGTATTTGGACTCCCTATGAGTTGTTAGAACAGAAACACAAAGAATTGCGCCCCGATTTACTTGTATTTCTTGGTGATCAAATGTATGAAACTCGCCCGTTGCCTTTAGAGACAAAGCCGCATTTACTTGAAAGCGATTACAACTACCGCTGGTTGTTATGGTGCTTAGAAATGAATGATTTAACTAGAAATTTACCAACTGTCATCATGATGGATGACCATGATTATTTTCAAGGAAATTTATGGGGCGATGGTTCTAGGTTGGCCGATAAAGAAGTGCCCGCTAACTTGCCTGCTCATTACCTTACCCACGAAGACGATTGGCAAACCGATAATGGCGGATTTGTAATGGATGAAGATTTTTTGAATAGAGCGCAGTTGTTGCAAACCGGCCACCTTCCTCAGACCTACAGTAAATCGGAAAATCCAATAAAAAACTATTTCACTACGCTTAATTTCAATGGCGTAGGAATGGCTATTTTAGAAGATCGGAAGTTTAAATCGGCGCCACTTAAAGCCTTGCCTAATGTGCCATCTATTGTTGGTATTGCCTTAAGCGATTCTATTGTTACCGATTCTTTAGAGAACAAAGAAGCTGTTTTGTTGAATGATGAACAATTGAAGATGTTAAACGATTGGTCGGCGGAGTGGAAGCGTCAAGATATGAAGCTGGTATTTACTCAGTCGGTATATGCCTGTTTAAGCTCAGTAAGAAGAGGCTATGTTCCTTACCTTTCAGATAACATTACAGTAAATAACACATCTGCAATTGGCGCCCGTTTGGCAAAAGATATGGATGCTAACGGTTGGCCAAAAAACGGCAGAGACACAGCTTTGAAAGTGATTCGTAAGTCGGCTGCACTAATAGTTGGTGGCGATCAACATTTCCCAAGTATTTCGCAACAAGGTATTAAAGATTGGAAAGATGCTTCTTACACTTTAACTATTCCTGCT
>CAMDPJ010000134.1 GCA_945903925.1 Chryseobacterium gleum | reverse complement strand
CTACCCCTTACATCAAAGATGCTATTAATGATGCGGTGGTGAAAAACGATTTTAAGATTTTTGAAAACCATAATTTCGGCACCAAGGTTTCTCCTATGTACAAGCGAAATATCGCAGGAGAAGGCAAAGAGGTTTTCTATTTAAAACTGACAAACGCCGAAACCAAAACCAATCCTTTTGGTGACGAGTTCGAAGCAATTTTCAAAAAGAGAATTCAAGAAGCCGATTCATTCTACGATAAGTTTGTGCCTAAAACGGCAAGTGCCGATTTAAAGAATATTCAGCGTCAGGGTTTTGCTGGTATGTTGTGGACTAAGCAATATTACTGCTATGATGTGGAGCGTTGGTTAGAAGGTGATCCCGGACAGCTAGTGCCGCCAGAATCGAGAAAGAAGGGGAGAAACAAAAACTGGAAAACTTTACAAAATGAAGACATTATTTCCATGCCCGATAAATGGGAGTACCCATGGTATGCGTCGTGGGATTTGTCTTTTCATTGTGTACCTTTGGCTATGCTCGACCCCGAGTTTGCTAAGAAACAGTTGATTATTATCACACGTGAGTGGTACATGGCGCCAAACGGACAAATACCGGCCTACGAGTGGGCTTTTGGTGATGTTAATCCGCCAGTACAAGCATGGGCTGCCATTAAAATTTACGAAACAGAAAAGAAGCATTACGGTAGAGCTGATGTGAAATTCTTGAAAAAGATTTTTCATAAACTCTTAATTAACTTCACGTGGTGGGTAAATAGAAAAGATGCCAAAGGAAAAAATCTTTTCGAAGGTGGTTTCCTAGGTTTAGATAATATTGGCGTGTTTGATAGAAGCAGTGAGTTGCCAGGCGGTGGAACTTTAGAGCAAGCCGATGGAACAAGCTGGATGGCCATGTACTCTTTGAATATGATGAAGATGGCTATTAAAATTTGTGAGTACGATTCTTCTTTTGAAGATGTGGCTACCAAGTTTTTTGAGCACTTCGTGTATATCTCCGAGTCGTTGAACAAAGCCAATAAAGATTGGATTGGTGCATGGGATGAAGAAGATGGTTTCTATTACGATGTATTGAAATTGCCGGGTAGAAAATTCGTGCAATTAAAGATTCACTCTTTGGTGGGATTGTCGCCTTTGTATGCCACTATTTTGATTCATAAAGAGACGATGAAGGATATTCCTGGATTCAAAAAACGTTTGAATTGGTTTTCTAAAGACAGAATAAAAGAAGGTAAATATTTGGCGATAGAAAAGTACAATGAAGACGAAGATGTGCTGTTCTCCCTCATTCCAAAAGACAGAATGATTAAGTTGATTAAATTGATGCTTGATGAGAGTGAATTCTTAGCGCCGGGCGGTATTCGCTCGTTATCGAAGCGGCACAAAAAAGCTTATTGTATTAATATAGAAGGAGGAGAGTATTGCATCGATTATCAGCCAGGTGAATCATCAAGCGGTATGTTCGGAGGTAACTCCAATTGGAGGGGTCCGGTTTGGATGCCAACCAATTATTTACTCATTGAATCATTGAGAGAATACCATAAATATTATGGCGATAGTTTGAAGTTAGAGTTTCCAACAGGATCGGGCGTGGAGATGAATTTAGATGAAATAGCGAATGAGTTGTTTAAGCGTTTGATTTCTATATTCACGTTGGATGAAGACGGTAACCGTCCGGTAAACAACAATGAAGAACTCTACAAAGACGAACATTTTAAAGACTTGGTTTTGTTCTATGAGTATTTTCATGGTGACAATTCAAGAGGGATGGGGGCGAGTCACCAAACAGGTTGGACCGGTATTGTGGCCAAGCTAATTAGCAAGTATCAGTAATAACTAACATACATTAAAACTGGAAAATATGGCAGCAAAAAAAGCAACAACAGAAAAAGCAGAAACGAAACCTGCAGCAAAAAAAGTAAGCGCTAAAAAACAAACGCCTATCGTTACTTATGCAGACATTCAACAACGTGCTTTCGAAATTTATGCAAGCAACGGAGGATCTCAATCGGCAGAACAAAACTGGCAACAAGCCGAAAAAGAATTGAGTAAGTAGTGAGCTATCTTTCTTTGAATAAAAAGCAGTTAGCAAATCACGAATTTTCTTTTCACAGAGAATTTATAGAGGCCAACGAGATCGGAGCCTATTCGAGTTCTACAATTTCTTTATGTAATACTCGCAAGTATCATGGAATGTTGGTTGTACGCCAGCCTTACATTGATGATTCTTGCTATGTAATGTTAGCTGCTTTAGATGAGTCAATCAACTACAATCAGCATCATTTTTACTTAGGAACTCATCAATATACGGGCCTTGTGTATCCACAAGGTTTTAACTTGATGAAAGAATTTGAACTAGAAAAAATTCCGACTTGGATTTATGAGCTGGGAGATATGAAACTAAAGAAGGAGTTGCTCTTGGTACAGAATGAAAATCGTTTACTTATTCGCTACACTTATTTGCAAGGAAAAGAAAATGTTCAACTTAAACTAGAGCCTTTCACCGCTTTTAGAAATTACCATTCTGTAGGTAAAGTAGGTAGAATTAACCACGATGTAAACAACATTGAAAACGGAGTGAGCTACCAAATGTACCGCGATTTCGATTTGTTGAATTTTCAGGTTTCTAAGGAGGCGCATTTCATGCCGACTTTAGAATGGAACTGCGACAATGAGTATTTGCGCGAGTTAGACAGAGGCTACGAATTTAAAGAAGATTTACTTTCGCCTGGCTATTTTTCTATCTTGATGCATCCAAAAGAAGAAATTGTTTTTTCTGTAGGCACGTCAGAAATGCTGCCTTCTCAATTGAAAGATTTGTTTGCATCTGAATTAAAAACGAGAAAGAAAATTACCAATTTCGAATCGGCTTTAGATATTTCTGCTGCACAATTCATCTCTAAAACGAAAAAAGGAACGGAGATCACAGCTGGCTTTCACTGGTTTGGAAGATGGGGTAGAGACACTTTTATTTCATTGCCTGGATTGACTTTGAGCAGAAATAAACCAGAGGTTTTTAAGTCGGTAATGGATTCCATGCTACAAGATTTGCAAGATGGATTACTCTCTAATATTGGCGCAGGGGAAGAGGCGCGCTACAACTCGGCCGATGCATCGCTTTGGTTTTTTTGGTCTTTGCAGAAATACGCAGCACATAACAAAAATACAAAAGGTTTGTGGTTGGAGTTTGGTGCCGGAATTAAGGAGATTTTAGAGAGTTATAGAAAAGGAACTTGGTATAACATTCACATGACTGAAGATGGCTTGCTATGGGGCGGACAAGAAGATGTTGCGCTTACATGGATGGATGCCATGGTAGATGGAAAGCCCGTTACACCTCGCGGCGGATATGCAGTTGATTTAAATGCCTTGTGGTACAATTCCATTTGTTTTTCATTAGAATTGGCAACGGATGCAGAAGACAAAGAGTTTGTGAAAAAATGGACTAAGCTTCCTGCCTTAATTAAGAAATCTTTTAAAGCTAAATTTTATAGCGAAGAAAAAGGCTATCTCGCGGATTGTATCCATAAAGATATACAAATCTCAAATCTCGCATCTCAAGCTCTTCTTAGTGATTGGAGTATTCGTCCGAATCAAATTTTCGCCACCTCATTGCCTTTTCCTTTGATTGAAGGAGCCGCAGCAAAATCGATTTTGAAGGTAGTTGAAAAGCATTTGCTCACACCAAGAGGTTTGAGAACATTGAGTCGGGATGATTATAAATACAAAGGAATTTACCGTGGAAATCAAGAGGAACGCGATTTAATTTATCACCAGGGAATTGTTTGGCCTTGGTTGTTGGGGCATTTTTGTGAAGCTTATCTCAAAATTTATGGAGAGAAAGGAGTGAAATTCGTTACTGACATATACCTTAATTTTGAAGAAGCTCTTACTGAATATGGCGTTGGTTCAATAGCGGAGATTTACAATGCTGAAGGGCCTTTCAAAGCGGCAGGCACCATTTCTCAAGCTTGGAGCGTGGCTGAATTACTGAGAATCAAAGAGATGATTAATTAGCCGAAATTGCACCTGTAAACTTAATTAGGCTTCATCCCCACCTCTTCTCCAAAAGAGAAGGGTGACTGGGTGTAGAAAGTTTTTTAGTCAATGGATTCCTTCTCCTTTTTTTTTAAACAAAAATGATACCCTTTAAAAAATATAAATGCAATAATTAGCAGATACAATGATAAATATCTCATGTTAAGGAGAAACGAAAAAAAAAGATTAGCTTTGACAATAAATTAGTTCAATGCTCAAAGTTAGCTAACTTTGAAAATAGAACATTAACTATAAGTAGATGCGGGTTTTAATGTTTGGTTGGGAATTTCCCCCACATATATCGGGAGGCTTGGGTACTGCCTGCTACGGCATGGTAAGCGGACTTCTCCACAATAAAGTAGATGTTTTGTTTGTAGTGCCTAAGTTGTACGGCGGAGAAGACGATAAATTTCGTTTTGTAGATGCCAATGAAGTGGTAGTAGATTTTGGTGATCAAACCATTATCAATAGTTTGAAAAGATTAAATTACCTCCAAATAAATTCTCCCATTGTTCCCTATGTTTCTCCCGAAGATTTCATTTTTTCTCAAGAAGAGCGCAATGAATCGAAGCATGTTTTAGAAGGAAATAAAGTGAAGTATGCTTTCTCTGGTAATTACGGTAAAGACTTAATTAGAGAAGTTGAACAATATGCTTTGGTGGCAATGCAAATTGCTAAAGACAATGAGTTTGATGTTATTCATGCGCACGATTGGTTGACTTACCAAGCGGGTGTTGCAGCAAAACAAGTGAGCGGAAAACCATTGGTGGTTCATGTGCACGCTACCGAATTCGATCGCTCTGGTGAACACGTAAATCAATCGGTTTATGATATTGAGAAGGCCGGTTTTGAAGCTGCCGACAACATTATTGCTGTGAGCAGATTAACTCGTAGAATTTTAATTGATAGATATGGTATTCCTCCACATAAAATAGTGGTAGTGCACAATGCAGTTGAACAGCGCGAGAAGAAAGTGTACAAAAAAGAGAATCTTTTAGACAAACAAATAGTTACTTTCTTAGGTAGAATTACTTTTCAAAAAGGTCCCGATTACTTCGTTGAAGCAGCCAAAAAAGTATTAGAAGTAATGCCCGATGTTCATTTCGTAATGGCGGGACACGGCGATATGTATCTCAAATTGGTGGAGAGAGTAGCCGAACTAAGAATGAGTTCTCGCTTTCATTTTACCGGATTTTTAAATTCTACTGAAACCGATAAAATGTACGGTATGAGTAGTGTTTATGTGATGCCATCGGTATCTGAACCATTTGGTATTACACCCTTGGAAGCAATGCGTTCTGGTTGTCCGGTTATTATTTCAAACCAATCAGGCGTTGCCGAAGTATTAAGATATGTGATTAAAGTTGATTTTTGGAACATCAACAAATTAGCCGATTCTATTATTGGTTTGTTGGCTTATCCAGAAATCTCAAAAACATTAGCAGAAGAAGGTTGGAAAGAAGTAGAAGGTATGAAGTGGGAATACGCTTCCTTAAGAGTTAAAGAAGTTTACAGTGAAACATTAAAGCAGGTAAGATAATGAAGAAGTTGTGTTTTTATTTTCAGGTGCATCAGCCTATGAGGTTGAGAAATTATCGTTTTTTTGATATCTCAAAAAATCATGATTATTTCGACGATAAGTTCAATTTTGAAATAATGCGCAAAGTGGCCGACAAATGCTACTTGCCAATGAACCAACTTTTACTGGATTTGATTCACGAGTTCAAAGGTGAATTCAAAGTTAGTTTCTCTATTTCGGGCACTGCTTTAGATCAATTTGAAATGTACGCTCACGATGTGTTAGATAGCTTTAAAAGATTAGCTGCTACAGGCTGTGTAGAGTTCTTAGCAGAAACCTACTCACACTCACTCTCAGCATTGATTAGCCAGGAGGAGTTTACCAATCAGGTGAAAAGACAAGCGGCGAAGATTGAAGAGTTGTTCGGACAAAAACCGAAAGTGTTTAGAAATACAGAGTTGATTTACTCAAACCACATTGGTTGGATGGTAAATCAAATGGGCTATAAAACAATGCTTACCGAAGGTGCCGACAAGGTTTTAGATTGGAGAAGTCCGAACTACCTCTACCAAAACGAGCACTGTCCCGATTTGAAATTATTGTTGAAGAACTATAAACTAAGTGACGATATCGCTTTCCGTTTTTCTCAGGCATCATGGGACGCTTATCCTTTAACAGCTGATAAATATGTAGATTGGTTGAAATCAATTTCATG
>CAMDPJ010000133.1 GCA_945903925.1 Chryseobacterium gleum | reverse complement strand
AGGAGAGATAAGATGAAACAAAAGGAAAGAGTTGTCTTGTAAAAAATAGTGCGCCAAATAATAGCCAATGCTAATACCTAAAATGGTGCACAATAGGTACAACACCCAACCCATGGTTTCGCTAATGTGTGTACCAATAATTTTTTTGTGAGGTTTGTTTATTTCATCTGTTTCTTGGTCGTAAATATCGTTGATGATGTTACCTCCTGCGGCTATTAAAACCACTGATAAGACCAATAAAGAGAAATTGAATACATCAAGTTGTAAAGAAAATAAACGAGGTAAGCCCGCTTGAAAAATGAAGTGGCGGATGATGAACATCAGTAGAGCAATAATTAATAAATTGCTCCAGCGAATGAGTTTAAAGAAGTTAGTTACCATGTGAAATCTTGATCGTTAATTTTTGCAGGGTCGAACCATTTGTCTTGTGCTTTTAGCACTTGCTCTATTACGTCGCGCACACAACCGTTGCCACCTGTGTACGGCGAAATATACGCAGAAATACTTTTAATTTCTTCACAAGCATTGTTGGGTGCAGCAGGAAATCCCACGGTACTCATTACTTCGTAGTCGGGAATATCATCGCCCATGTACAACACATTCTCATCTTTAATGTTGCAAGTATCGCACAACTCTTTGTAAGCATGAATTTTATCGGCAATGCCTAAATACACATCGTGAATACCTAAACCAATAAAACGCTGACGAATAGACTCTGCTTTTCCGCCAGAAATCACTGCTATTTTATAACCTTGTTTTACAGCAAATTGAAGTGCAAAACCATCTTTAATATTCATGGTGCGTTGCTGATCTCCAGCCGACGTTAAAATAATTCTGCCATCGGTCATTACACCATCTACATCAAAAATAAATGTAGTGATGTCTTTTAACTTGAATAAATAACTATCCGACATTGTGTAACGATTTATTTTGTTTGTTTCGGTGTATGATGGCGATAACAGTTCCAATAACCATTACGATGCAACCAGCCCATAAAATATTAATAAAAGGAAATTCAATAGCTTTTAAAATCATGAAGCCTGAGTTTGCATCGGCAACTTCAAACACCAAACTGTCTTCTTCGGGTGCGATGCGCAATAAACGAACTTTAGCATCGGTTTTTTTGAGCGTAGCCATTTTCGATTCGATGTGATTTTTTTCGTTTTCGAGAATCACTTTTTCTACAAATTTACCATTCACTTGGTAGTTGAATTCGAAGCGATACAACATTCCTGTTTGATCAGCTTTAACCATCACAGTATCTAAAATCAAATGACCTTTTCCAACTTTTAAGCTATCGCCATTTTTTAGTTTCACTTCTTTGGGTTGCGCCAACTCAAAGGTTTGCATGTGCGTGTAAATATCTTTGTGCAAGAAATGTTTTGTTGCAGGTTCACTCACATTACCCATTTTGTCGTTAAGCTGCATGAAAGGAGAAAGCGTAAATTCTTTTTCGCCTTTTTTATTGAAGTAATCTACATCGAAATAAATGTTGTGACCGTCCTTGTGAATGTTGTTGTAGGTTACTCTGTAATCGCCAACTGGAAGCGTGTCGTTGATAGGTAAAAACAAATTCTCATTGTTCTTAATTTTGCCATCTGATTCATGTTCTAAATCTATTTTGCCTACGTTTTCAGTAAGCACATTGCTTTGTGATGTTGATATGAACGCGCCCAACATAATCATTCCAAAACCCAAGTGGGCGATAGGTGCGCCTGCTAACATGATTTTACCTTTCAATATTCTTATAAAGTAATTTACGTTGGCTATGATGGCGAAACTTGCTGCAAAGAAAAACAGCCAATAGCTCACCAGTCTAAAAGTATCGTTTTCAAAATCGAGCTGGTAGCCAATGCCAACAACTAAGCAAAGAATAGAAGTGATTAAAATACTAATGCTTAAATCGGTGATTAATTTTTTAACGGGAGTAGATTTGTATTTGAGATACAATCCAAAACTCATCATGATACAGATGATAGATGCGAATAGAATTTGGTAGCGCACATAATCATCAAAAATATTGGTATTGGGTGTTTTTTTGGTTCCAAATACTTTGTTGAACACTGGCATTGACGTGGTGAAGATGATGTGGATACAAGAAATCAACAACACTATAGCTGCGATAAACATCCAAAATTCGCGAGAAGTGTGGTGTTCGTCGTCGCCTCCTTCATCTTTTGGGAAGTACTTGAAATAAGAGAAAACGAAGAGTCCGATGTAAACTGTAACCAAACCAATGGATATTTCTTTAAGGTCGGTAATATAAAACTGAATCACCAAAAAGAGCAATGAAACAACAGTAAATAAAATCTTTAATAGCGGATTTTGCATGAACAAGAATCCCGTTAACCAAAAGAAGAAGAAAAGGAAAATGAGGAGTTGTCCGGGTAAACCATCAGCAAAAGAGTGCACCGATGAATCACCCAAAATACCGCTACGCGTAAGGTAAGTAGAATACAATACCAAAATGAACGATAGAATAGTAAGTATAAAAGTAACGTAAGATGATTTTCCTTTTTTACGTTGAACGATCATTACGTGCGCAGCACCAACGAAGGTAAGCCACGGAAAAAGAGATGCATTTTCTACAGGATCCCACGCCCAAAACCCGCCAAAAGTAAGCGATTCATAAGCCCAAGCACCACCCATTAAAATTCCAGTGCCTAAGGCAGCCACACCAAAAAATATCCATGGAAGGGCAGGCGTCATCCATTCGTTTAACTTCTTAGTCCATAAACCAGCAATGGCAAAAGCAAAAGGAACTAGGGTAGAGGCGAAACCTAAAAACAACATAGGTGGATGAATCGTCATCCAATAGTTTTGTAATAAGGGGTTGAGTCCGTTACCATCTAATACATGTAAATAATGTGGATTTAAAAAGAAAGCTTCTTTGCCGTATTTGTCGTTTTCGCGCATCAATTGGGTGAACGGACTGCTACCAATTTGAAAGCCTTTAATGTCTTTTAAAATCAAGAAGATACTGATAGAAGCCAGAGCACCACCAATCGCTAATTTTTCAATTTTCGATAATTTATTCCAAGCAACAAATAGTATAAAAGCGCCAAGAGCTAAAACCATCCATCCGATATAAGGCCCCGAAGGAATATGAATTCCCAACAACATAGAAACCAAGAAAACTTGCACGGCGGCTATGATAGCCATAACTGGCGCTTCCCATTTTTTGGTGGTAAGAGTTATAATGATTCCTAGTACAACGTGCCAGATGGTCCACAGCAAAAAGCTGCCTTCCTGACCTTCCCAAAAGCACGACAAGATGTAGCGCAAAGGCATTTCGTTGCTCGAGTGTTTCCAAACATAAAGGTATTCGTAATGATGGTTGAAGAGCATGTAGAATAAAATTCCTACGATGAGGGCAATCCCGAAAGCATGAGTGTAAAAAGAATATCTACCAATTTTTCTCCACGATTCTTTTTCTTCTTCTTTTCCTTCAACACTGAAATAGTAAGAAACCGCAGATAGTGCAGCGAAAACGAAAGAAATTAAAACGGCAATGTGTCCCCACTTACCCAATTCTAAATTTTCGCCAACGTAATTTATAGTCATGATTTATTTTGAGCCAAAAGATTGCTCTTGCATTTTTGAGGTGTCTACTTTTCCGTTTTGGTATTTCGACGGACATTTAACCAATATTTTTTCGGCGTGAAAAACGCCATTCACCATTTTACCAGTTAGAGTAACGTTTTCCGATTTTTCTACATCGCGCGGTTTAGCGGCGTGCAGTTTTACTTCGCGTTCTTCTTTGTTGGCATCGAAAACAAACATCGCAGTTAAGTCGGTGTTTACCACAGGGTCGTAAACGACTGGCTTTTCTTTGTTGAGTTGTCCGATGATGGTAATCACCTCATCTGGATTTTGTTCAGCCTCTTTGAACGTAGAGTAGGTGCCCGCATCTTGCAAAACAAAAAGCAAAAGTACTACCGAAATAGCGATGATAGATAAACCTATGATGGCTGATTTATTCATTTTTTTAATTCTTTTTCTAAGCGGTTTAATTTTCTTTCTGTTGCGAAAAGATAAGAGAAAATGCCTAACAACACGATGAGTACAACACCAATCACCACGTAAATTTTTCCATTTGAATTGAAAAAATTATCGGCCATTTCTACGGCAGTTTGTTTCATGATTCTTTCGATTTAAGTTGTTCAATTCTAATTCTAACACTGCTCATCCACACGCCCAATAAGATAAAGCCAATAACTGCAGGATAAAAAACCATGCGCATAGTAGAGTCTAAGTCGTAAGAGTTAAAGCCCGGATTTCCGCCATTACCAGGATGCAATGACGCGTGCATTCTAGGGTAAATGAGTGTGAATATGATAAGCATAATGTAAGCGAACACATTGTAAGCTGAAGATAAATTGGCTTTTTTTTCTTCATCGTTTATGGAAGAACGCAAGATGAAATAAGCAACATAAATCAACACTGCAATGGCAGCACCAATAATTTTAGTGTCTTTAGGAATCCAATCGCCCCAAGTATATTTTCCCCATAACATTCCGGTTACGAAGCCTAATACGCCAAATAATGTCCCTACGTGAGCGAAGATGTGCGCGTATAAATCATACTGAAGATTTCTGTTTTTCAAAAACTTAACGCTATACACAACAGATACAGTCATGAGTGTAAGCATGGTGAACCACATAGGCACGTGGAAGAATAAATTTCTAAGCGTTTCTTGTGTAGGGTAAAGAGCAGGTACTTTAATGCTGAAACCAGCAATAACGGTATACACCAAAAAGACAATGCAAATTATTTTCCACCAAAGTTGACGCATGCAAAAATTTTGAGTTGCGAATTTAGGGAAAAAAGTTCGGAGTTGAAGGGTGGTTAGGGAAGGGAATTGTTAAAAGTTGTGTATCGATATTTTTAAATATAGAAAAAGAGCAGAATAGCTTTATTTCATTGAGTTTAGTTCGGTTTTATTGTTTCTTGATTACATTTAATTCTTATCGATAATCTCACCCGTTAAATCATTTCAAATAGGCCGCATTTCCAGCCCTTCTCCAAAGGAGAAGGTTAACTGAGGGTGAAAAGCATTTTTTAATTAATGGTCCGCCAGCTTCGATTTTGTTCTTTTGGCAAGCTTTATGGCAAGCACGTGCACAAAATATAAAAGTAATTATTGATGCTCTGCGTTCGGCACGTGGTGAATTTCGTACACCTTTCTGAAATTGGTGCGGTCAACCCAACCTGCAACATTGAAGATCTTGATCCATTCTGGAAAAGACGCGTAAATCAACTTGTTGTTTGTTCCTAAAATCGCTTGTTCTTCTTTGGTGTTGCTCGCGAAAAGCACTGTTGTGTCGGCTGATAATTTCATTTCGCTGAGCGCATTTATTTTTTCAATACGCAGGTTTTTGCGTTTGTAATAATAAACATCTAAGGCGCGTGAATAGGGGTTTCCCTCTATCCAATACAATTTAGTGGCTTGCGGGTAATCGTTATAAATCTTATGGTACAAAGGCACTTGCGCATCAGCAGGTTTCAATACTGAGATGGCTAAAAACAGGCCGTTGTAAATCCAAAACAAAACGGCACTCACTTTTAAAAATTTACTTTGCAAAAATCCCTTCCACTTGGCGTTAACTATTTCACCTGACGACACAATAATCAATGGCAAAAAACCAATGAGAGGGAAAAGGAAACGCAATTCCTTGTGCGAAATATACATGTGTGCTGCCACAAATGGAACAACTGTCCACACCAGTGCGTCTTTTCTTTTGAAAATTAAAATAAGAATTAAAGGAATTACAAATAACAAACTGAAAGGAGGGATGCCTGCACTAATAATTTGTGCAAAGTAGTAGTACCAAGGTTCTACGCCAAATTCAGCCGCTTTATTCAGTAGAATATTTTGCTCGAAATATTTCCAAGAGGTCAGCACCCACTCATTGTAAAACCAATGGTCGATCATTATGCCAACACCAAACATCATAACAATACCGGCGGCGATCAGCAACATTTCGCTAAATTTACTTTTGTTTATGAAAAAGATCCAAGCCAAAAAACCAACCATTAAAAATGCGTTTTGGTAGCGAAAAAGAAATGAAAGTCCAAGCAATAAACCAATCGCGAAATACTTCTTCTTGCTCAATTTTTTCCAAATGAAGAAAAGTGCAAAGGCAATCACAAAAACGCGTCCAGCCAAATTTTCAGAAGAAAAGCGAACACTGTTGTACACGGAGAACCACAAAAAAAACGAAAGTACAATAAAACTCAATTTCAATTTGTCGCCTTCTATTGTGTCAATAAACGCTTTGATCAGCAAATGAATGCTAAAAAAAGATAAGGCCGCTG
>CAMDPJ010000132.1 GCA_945903925.1 Chryseobacterium gleum | reverse complement strand
AGCTGCTGTTGGAAGTGGTGAAAGACCTAAAAGAAAAATTCAAATCGAAATACATTGCCGATTTCATTACAGGTATGGCGCATCAAGATTTGAAAGATCATCGCCATAATTTGCACGAGAAGTTTGGTGCAGGTAAAGAGAACGATATTAAGTTTTGGAATGCAGTTATCAGACAAACTGCCATTCATGGTTTCTTAGATAAAGACGTTGAAACTTACGGTATACTTAAGTTAACACCAGAAGGGGAGCAGTTTTTATTGGCGCCAACATCCCTGCTGCTTTCGCAAAATCACGATTACGATAAGATGCAAATTGAAGAGACAGAAAGCAACAACAAAATTGTGGTTGCCGATGAAACTTTATTGGCCTTGTTGAAAGATGTGCGCAAACGTATCGCCAAAGAGAAAGGTGTTCCGCCATTCGTTGTTTTTCAAGATCCATCTTTGCAAGATATGGCTATTCAGTATCCAATTACCATGGATGAATTGCAGCAAATTGCTGGTGTTGGACAAGGTAAAGCTTCAAAATTTGGTAGAGCTTTTATCGATGCCATCGCATCTTATGTTAAAGAAAACGATATTGAGCGTCCGCAAGATTTGGTGATTAAATCGGCGGTTAACAAAAGCGGATTGAAAGTTTACATCATTCAAAACATTGATAGAAAAGTGCCATTGCAAGATATAGCCAAAGCCAAAGGAAAAAGCTATGCCGATATATTGTTGGAAATTGAAGCTATTGTTGCATCGGGCACTAAAATTAATCTCGACTATTATATAGATGATATTGTTGATGAAGATTTGCAAGATGAGATTTTCGATTACTTTAAAGAAGCCGATAGTGACTCTATAGATAGTGCTATGGAAGAATTTGATGGTGAAGATTTATCGGAAGAAGACATGCGATTGATGCGTGTTAAATTCATGAGTGAAGTAGCTAATTAACTATATAATGAATGGTTTTAAAGCGAGGCGAGAGTCTCGCTTTTTTTGTTTTAGTGCAACGGTATTTGTCGTAATTTTTAAAAAAAGAAAACCTAATCTTGAATTCGACCGTTAAAGAAGATAGTTAGACGAATTAACAAATTAATACTACAAGTTATGAAAAATGTAAGATGGGTTATCGCAGCGGCAATAGTAATTAACACGAGTTTATTATCTGCAACAGGAAATATCACATTTAGCAACGATATTACTAACAATAATATTACTGTACAAAGTACGGTAGATGATTTACTCACTTTTAAAGGTGAAGCCGTTGAAGTAAAAATAACTGATGTAAATGGCAATGTAATTAGTGCCTATACCTTAGATGAAACAGCAAAAACGCACCATTTTGATATCAGCACATTGGCTAAAGGAGAATACAAATGTGTTATGATTAGCAAAACAAAAGAAGCTCAAACCACTACATTTCAAAAGAGTTAATACACGATTACTTACTACATTTTAAGAGGTAAACATCCCTTCGGTCGGCAGCCCGAAGGGATGTTTATTTTGCGTCTATTCTAATATTATAACAATCTCAAAGAATTCTTTAACGAAATAGCAGTAACCATCAAGTATCTTCATAAACCCTATACCCCGTTAGTGAAAAGGTAACCGTTAGGCGAAAAATATTTTTTCATCTCCGAAAAAGTAAATCTTTTGTTTCTTTTAGAAAAAGAAAAATACCTTTACTTCATGAACCTCATCATCGACATAGGCAACACCGCAACAAAAATCGCTTTTTTTAAAGAAAGGGAATTGGTGCAATCCAAGGTTCTCGATGGATTTCCCGAGCAAGAAGTGTTGTCTGCTATCAATGATGTTCGATTCAAAAAGGTGATACTTTCTTCTGTAAAGCTTTTTTCAAATTATTTTACTAGCGCTTTAGCGCAAGAGAAAGTTCTTCTTCTCTCTAACACTGTAAAGCTTCCTATTAAAATTAACTATGCCACGCCCCATACTTTGGGCGTAGATAGAATTGCCGCTGCTGTAGGTGCAACAGTTTTGTGTCCCAAAGAGAATGTAATTTGTTTCGATTTGGGTTCGTGTATCACCTGTGAATGGATTACAAAAGACGGAATTTATCATGGCGGAAGTATTTCTCCGGGCATGAATATGCGTTTTAAAGCCATGCACACTTTGACCGATAAATTGCCGTTAGTGAGCGCATACGAGGAAAAAGTAGCCATACCTGGCGACAGCACTGAATCGTGCATGAGAGCAGGGGTGGTGAATGGAATCGCCTATGAAATAATTGGAATGATAGATTTTTACACTTCAAGATACGCCACTTTAAAAGTGATTTTTACTGGAGGTGATGCCGCTTATTTTGAAAGCCTCTTAAATATGAACATATTTGTAAAGCCCAATTTAGTTTTAATGGGTTTAAATGAAATTTTACTTTGCCATGAATCTTAAAAAAATATTCCTCTTCCTACTCACGCTCACTGCCACACTTACTCTGTTTTCTCAAGGTGGTGCCAACACTATTTATTCTCAATACGGTATGGGTATGTTGTATCCGCATCAGTTTGGAAGAAGTTTTGGTATGGGGAATACTGGCTATGCTATAAGCGATAACTTAACGTTAAATTCTTTCAATCCTGCTTCGGTGGCCGATTTACATTACACTACTTTTGATGTGAACGTAGTGAGCAATACTTTTCAATCGAAAGATGGCGTAAATACTCCTTCTCAATATACCGATGCTTCTTTGGGTACTATTGCTATTGGTACGCCTTTGTTGAAGAATTGGGGAGCTATGCTCGGCCTCACGCCTTTTTCTTCCATGGGTTATAGTGTTAAAGCTTTAAGCACAGATGCTGTGGCAGGAAATGGTGTAGATTACTATAAGGGCTTTGGTGGGATAAATGCTTTGTTTTTTGGTACAGGTTATCGCTACAAAAGCTTGTCGGTAGGTGCAAAAGCCACTTATTTGTTTGGTTCTTTCAATCAGCAGAAATTAAGAGTTTTTGATAATGCAGCTTATTTTAATGCATTTAAAGATCAACAGTATGGTGTGTTCGATTTCACTTTCGATTTTGGTGCGCAATACCGCATTAAGTTTAATGATAATGCACAACTTACTTTTGGCGCTGTTTACGGCTTACAACAAAATCTTAATGCCGAATATTCGGTAACGTCATTTCTTACTACTCAAAACACTATTAGCGATCCAATGAGCGGAAGTGGTATTAAAGCTATTGTTGAAAATACAAGTGAAAATCCCGCTTCCCTCGCACTCACTCTTCCAGCTTATATTGGTGGTGGTTTGGCCTATAAATACAGAGATAAATTAACCTTGGCGTTAGATTATAAACAACAAGATTGGAGTGTATTTCAAATCAACTCGGGTTCTTACACTGTGGGCAGCAATTACAATTTTGGAGCAGAATATATTCCCAATAAAAATTCGGTGGGTAACGAAAATTACCACAAAAGAATTGCTTATCGTTTTGGCTTGTGTTACCAAAAACTGCCGCTAGAGATTAATGCGGAAAGTATCAATGATTTATCTGCAACCATTGGCTTTTCTTTTCCTTTACGTAAATTTAAATTTGAAAGAGAATTGTTTGGAAGCGCCATTAATTTTGGTGTGCAAGCAGGCAGAAGAGGTGCTACAAACAACAGCTTGGTGCAAGATAATTACATTAAATTGAATTTGGGTTTCACCTTAAATGATAAGTGGTATATCAAAAGAAAATTTGATTAGGAATGGAAAAGGTTCAATGTTCCGCTTTGCTGATTTTTTCATTAATGCTTTTCTCGTGCGAAAATGAAATTGAAGAGGTGCAATCTGCTACGCAAGAAGTAAAATTTCCTACAGCTACATATAAAGATTACGATGCTTTATACAGTGATTCTGCCATTGTTAGAATTCGTATTTCGGGGAAGGTTATGGAACAATATACCGAAGGTATAGCGCACGACGAATTTAAGGAAGGTGTACACATTTGGTTTTACGATGGCAATAGAAAAGTAGAATCGGAAATGACAGCCAATACTGCCACCCGAGAGCGATTGAACAATGTAATGGTGGCCAAAGGAAATGTGGTGGTGTACAACAAAAAAGGAGATAAATTAAATACAGAACATCTCACTTGGGATGGTAAATCAAGAAAGGTTTATACCAATGCTTTTGTGCGCATAACAACTCCAGATAAGGTGATGACAGGTACTGGTTTAGAGTCGGATGAGACTTTTTCTAAGTACAAGATTTTGAATGTGAAGGGGATTATTAGGAGGTAGAGTTTTATGGCGCAAGTTACTCGTCTGTAGACGAGAGCCGTGAGCGCCATCAAAAATCATAATTCAGAGATAAATAAAACACTCTGTTTTTCTTGAAATTTCCATCTTCAATTCCCCAAGCCCAATCGGCACGAATATGATAGCCCCACAGTAAGGTGCGCAATCCGAAACCCAAACCGCCCACCACGGGGTCGCGTTGTGTTTTAACATTGATAACGCCAGTATTTGCCTCACCTCCTAAAATAAAAGTTTTATTGTTAAGTGCGTTTTCTTCTGATAGAGGATTCCATCCCGACCAAGCTGTACCTAAATCAAAGAAGCCCATCAGTTGCATGTGTTGCAACCAGCCCGAACTAATGCTGTGGTGGTACAACATTTTCACAAAAGGAAAACGCAGTTCAGTGTTGATTACCGCGAAATTACTACCGTTACGAGCATTTTGAATAAAGCCACGCATATGAGAAGCCAAGGTTTGAAAAGCGTAAGTGTTGTTGCCAGATAGGGCAGAAGGCGCCAATTCGGAATTGAATTTTGGCGAAAGCCATCCATCTACTCCGCCCATGTAATAAATCAATCTTTCGCTGCCAAAAGAGGCGGATGCGGCTACTCTACCTGCAAAAATGAAGTCCTTATAAATGGGAAGATAAGTGCGGTAATCTGCACCTAAAATGATGGTGTTTTTGTTGATGCTTTTTACATTTTGAAAATACTCGCCAAAGATTGTAAGGCGCGTTCCGTTTTTAATGTTTAACGCTTTTTCTTTACTGGCATCAAACACATATTCACTGCGCAAAACTGCGCGATACGTAGATTGGCTAGGCGTATTTAATGATGCGTTTCCTCTAGTTAAAGTGATTAAATCGTCGTAGCGCAAACTTCCCGATGCCCTTACTCTACTAACGATGGAGAAAGGATAGGTGATTTTGTAGGTGGCCTCATAGCTCACATTTTTTAGCAATAATTTTTCTATTTCATAACTGCTGCTGCGGCGGTATAATACATATTGATGATCGAGTTGTTTTTTGTATTTCTCGAAACTGATAAATACTTCATTGTTGCGAATACCCGATATTCTTAATCCGCCACGCACATAATAATTTTCTAGAAGGTCTTTGGTGCCGAAAAGCATAATCGGACTCAATCCACCCGTGTTGATTGGTCCGCCAGTGTAGGTTTGGTAAGTAGGATTGATAAAGTTATTGCCAATGTCAATGGAAGCTTCCTCTACAGAAAATGCAGGTTCGTAATTGCGTTCTAGCGCTTTTTTTGATGCAACAACTTTTACTTTTGTTTCTGTATTTTCTTCTTCACTTATTTTGTCTTGTTCTTTTTTCTCAAATTGATAATCTGAGATGTCTACAAAATCTTCATCTTTTTTGAATTTATCGATGTATTCATTTCTGCTTTTGTAGCGCTCAATTTCCGAGTATTCTGTTTTATCGCCTAGCTCTATATTTTGAAATGAGATAGCATTGTTTTCTGTGGCAGCTTTTATAGAGTTTACTTCTTTAATTTCCTTTTTAGCAATAAGCATTAATTGGTCTTTGCCATTGAAACGAGTTATTTGTAAAGCATTGTCTTTATTGCTGTGTAGATAATTTATGTTTCTTGCGTATTGGCTATTTAGCGCGTAAAGAGAGTCGTTTTTTGTATTGGCAAAATAACGATTGTAAATGCCGTTTTCATCGCTTAGAAAAGAGATCTTTTCTTTATCCCATTCTACAGGAAATTTTTCATTGACCGAAGGCGTGTTGGTAATTCTTTTGAGCACTTGTTCCTCATAACGCATGCTTTTTTTAGCGCTGTAATCGAATACAAAAACATCTAAGTTGGAAGAATACAAATCATTCGTTTTTCCTTCCAGGTTCATGGTGTCTGAGGTGCGGTTCGATACAAAAACAATTTGTTTTCCGCCATTGATAAATTGTGGATAAAGGTCGTCGTAAAAATCATTGGTAATAGCTTCTTGCATGCGCGCCGCAACATCATAAACATAAATATCGGTCATGCCTTTGTGCACTGCTGAAAACACTATTTTTTTGCCATCGGGAGAATATTCGGCATCGAGCAATTGGTTGAAATATTGCAAAGTATTTTTCACATATTGATCGGTTTTGATTTCGTACAGCCACCATTGAATTTCTCCTTTATCTTCAAAGAAAATAGATATGAATTCTCCGCTGGGGTGCCATGTAATAAGCGGATAATTTTTGTCGAGGGGCAGATCGATGGCATAACCTTTCTTAAAGATGACCTTTTTCTTTTTTGTAGCGATGTTGTAGAGGTAAATTTTGTTTTTTCCTTCTTTGTTGATGTTGTAAGTGAGCCATTCGTTATTGGGCGAAATTTTAAGTTCGCATGCTAATTTTCTTAATGATGTTTTGATGGGCAAG
>CAMDPJ010000131.1 GCA_945903925.1 Chryseobacterium gleum | reverse complement strand
CAATGCAGAATCTAAGTTTCTCCACGAAAGAACTTTTCCCTTGTCGCTGGCCAATATCAATGGAATAGTGGTGTTGTTTCTGCTTATCTGCGATAAAAATGCCAACTCATTCATCTCTGTTTTTGGAGCCGCCAAACGCTTGGTGGCCTCTGCCCAAAGTTGCACTTTTTCTTCTTCCTGCTTTTTTAGCTTGTTTACCAAACCGTTGGTGTACAATAGTGATAGAACGCCAATACCTATTGCAAACAGTAGTAAAAATATTTTCCAAATTTGTTTTCTATAGTAAATATTCATGTGCCTTTGCGTTATTCACCATTCCATTCAACACCTAAACGTGGTTGATTGGCTTCTTCTTTTTTTTGTTCCTTTTTCTCTTCTTTTTTTTCACCAAATTCTTTTCTAAAAGCATCTCTCAATTCACTTTTCTTTTCATCAGCAGTGCTTTTGGCAATTTCTTTTTTAGTGTTTTTATCGTATCCAAATTCTGGGTTGTCTATGGTTCCTTTCATGTAAAAAGGTATGGTCTGACTTTGATCTTCTTCTTGTTCTATAAATTCATTGTTGTCTTTTTTCTTCTTGCGGTAAGCATTAATTAGCTGAGAACTTTTAATGCGAAATTTGTAATTTATTTTTTCGTCGAAACAATGCTCGCCCGCAATATCAGCATTCATAGCCGTTGATTTAATCGTCATGTTTGGAATGATAATCACCTGGTCAACAATTTCAATGTCGTTCTCTAAAGTAGCGAAACTAAGATGAGCCAAATTTAAATTTTTCATCCTGTATTCTTTGGCCAAGAATTCGTCTAATTCAACTAAAGAAGGGAACTCTAATAACTTGCCATTTTCAATTTTAAGATGCGCTCTAGTGTACATTTTTTTTAAATCGATGTTAAGGTTGGTGTCGGCTTCGGCCTTGAAGAAAATGTTGCTGGTGATGAGTCCTTCTATATGCTTGTCCATGATGAAATCCTGACCAAAATTCTCGAATTGATAGAACAATTTTTTCACGTTTATTTTCTCTAAATGACCACTGCATTCAAAGTTGATTTTATCGTTTTTAGCGGCATCAATAAAGCCATTTATTTTTGCTTGTCCTCCGCTGGTGCTGCAATTAAAATCATTCAATCGTAAAACTTGGTCTTCTAGTGTGGCATCGCCTTGTAAATTATTGGCTTCAAATTTTCTAAAAATAAAGTGGCCCATATCGAAGTTCAATTGCAAGGTGGTTTTTTCGGGAAGCGAAAGTTTATAATCACGTTCTGTAGAAGATTCCGATTCTGCTAAAAACTCATCCATGTTGAAGGTATTCGATTTGACCGAAGCGCTCATCTTAAAATCGGCTTTACCCAGCAAAAACAAATAGATATCGGGTATTTTTCCTTGAATATTAAAATCAGATGAATTAGCCGTTCCCATTAAAGAATCTACTACGAAATCTCTATTGTTGAAGGAGATTTTGCCATGAACGTTTTTGTACTCATTAGGGCTGCCAACGAGTTTAATGTTCACATTGTTAAATACCATTTCACCATCCGATTTTAATCTATCTAAATATTGTGTTTTTTGTTCAATAAAAATATCAGCCAGTTTGCCTTGGAAATCAAAAGTGGTGCGTGTGCTACCGCTCATTTCTTCTACATTCTTTAAGGCTATTTTCTTTTGCAAATCTTCTAATGTAATATCGGCTGTGCCTTTCAATTTAATGTGCGGATTTTTCATTTCGCTAATGGCCAATTCTCCTTTAATTAGAGAGTTATCGCCTAAACGTAGCGCAAAGCGATTGATGTTTATTTTATGCGGATTAAGAACACTTTCACCATCAAAGGTATAAAGCCCTTTTAAGTCGATATTATCGAAAGTTAAGTTTTCTTCTTTCAAGAAAAATTTCACCTCTTTTGCATCAAAATTCACCTTAATATCGGGAGCCCTTACTTCATTTAGTTTGTTGTTAATCACAATGTCGAAAGAGCTTTCGCCTTCTGGTTTTAAGGAAGAAATACCCTCTAAATAATTGGCAGGAAGAACAGATAATAAATCGCTAACATCTGTTTTTTCGGTAGAGGCTTTTAGGTCGAAATGAATGCCGTCTTTTTTGTTCACGATTGTTCCATTTCCTTTCATTAAAATCTTGTCGTCAATTTCCAATTCAACTTCACGCATTTTAAGTTCGTCAGTATCAAAAAAGAAATTCCCTCCTTTTATGTGATGCTCTAATTGTACTGTTTTCTCGAAGAGGAAATCGGGATTTTGTAATTTTTGTATGGCTAAAGTTCCTTCAGAGGCAAAGGCAATATTGCTTTCGTTAAAAACAGGATACAAATCAATTTTTTCGAGAAGAAAAGTGTACTTACTTTCTTCGTCTTGATTGAAATACGAAAACTTAATATCATCGAGGTTAATAATGGTTAAATTCAGTTCAACGCCACCTTCGCTTTCGCCTTCTTCATCGGGCGTTTCTTTCCATATTAAAAAGTTCGCTCTGGCTCCTGTTTCGTAGCCCAGGTTCATTTCACCTTCTTGCACATCAACAGCATCAATTTCAAAGTTTTTAGTGAAAATAGATAGCATGTTGAACATCAAAAAAACCTTTTTGGCGCGCAAAAGGGGAGGAGCATCTTTATCAATGCCAGGAGCAGTGATGTTGTTTAGTTCTAAAGAGGCTTTTGGAAATTTAGAGAAGATAGAAAAGTGGATATCTTTCTCGTCGTTGATGATTATTTTGCGCGTGAAATTCTTTTGTAATTCTCTTACCACAGCGGCACGAACCTCATCTTGATAAACAGTTCCAATGATTACTCCTGCTGCGATAAACATGAGGAATAATCCTAGAAAAACCAATCCAATTATTTTAAGTTTACGTTTCAAAACAGTAATTTTTTAGCCCAACATTTTCAAAAAGCGAATCTCGTTTTCATTGAGCTCTCTCCAAGTACCACGAGGTAAATCTTTTTTGGTTAAACCAGCAAAATAAACCCTGTCTAGACGCACCACTTGGTAATCTAAATGTTCAAAGATTCGCCTTACAATACGGTTTTTGCCCGAATGTATTTCAATTCCTATTTCTTTTTTATTTTCCTTGTTTACATAAGCTACTTCATCGGGTTTGATGAAACCGTCGTCTAAAGTCAATCCTTCACTAATTTTATGAAAATCTTCCATGTCAATTGGTCGGTTTAACTCTACATGATAAATTTTCTTTACCAAATGTTTAGGGTGAATGAGTTTTTGCGTGAGTTCGCCATCGTTGGTAAGCAATAGCACACCTGTGGTATTTCTATCCAATCTACCAACAGGATAAACGCGAACTTTCTTGTCTAATCCTTTCAAGAGATCCATTACAGTCCTCCTTTTCTCAGGGTCATCCATGGTAGTAATGAAATCTTTCGGTTTGTTTAGAAGTATATAAGCTAATTTTTCTGCGCGCAGTGTTTCTTTGCCGTATTGCACTTTATCGTCGATAGATACTTTAGTACCTACTTCGGTAACAATTTTACCGTTCACCATGATCACACCTACTTTAATCAACTCATCAGCCTCTCTTCGGGAGCAAACGCCAGCGTTAGATATGAATTTATTGAGGCGAATTAAGCCGTCGTCATTCTTTATGTTTTCGGGTTTAGCTATCAATTTCTTTCTAGGAGTAGCTTTTTCGCCCCCCCACCAGCCCGTTTCGCTGCGCTCTTTTTTACCAAATTCCTTTTTAAAAGGGGGTTTAGCGCCGCCCGGCTTAGCATCTTTTTGCCATGGCTTCTTTTCTGTTTGTCCGGCGGGTTTATCGTCGTTACTCCATGTTTTTTTTGTTCCAGCATTAGCTGGTTTTTCATCTTTGCGGAAAGGCTTGCCATCACGGCGGTCTTTGTTTTTAGGCCTTTCATCGCGTTTCTTAGGGTTGTTTTTCCCTGGCCTTTTGTTTTCCATTATTTTTGATTTAGCGGTGAAGTTAACATATTATCTTATTGATAGATCTTAAAAAAAGTTTCTAAAAAATTCCAACCTTCACCAACTCGCATGGTCTTTAGCACAAAGTCGTTAAAATTTTAATGAATAAGTGAAGACCAAAAAGAGCTGATTCTTCAGCGTGTTAGCGGTGAGCGGAAGGCAGAATTCCTGATAAAAATAATTTACAAGCAGGACAATAGTCCCGTCAGCCGGCGGGTGACAACCACAGTAAGGACGTGTATTGTATTTCATCCTGACGCAGTAAGGAGCCATCGTCTTAAAAATAAAACACTCCCAAAAACTCTTAAAAGATTTCAAAAATTCTTAACAAAGCGAACTTATCTTCATATTAACGCTATCTTTCCTTAACATTTGCCAAGTAGTTTCGTCCATTAATTAAAAAAATATAGCAATGATTACCGAAAGATATAAGTTTTCTAAAGACATAAATCCGCAGTTTTTCAATACTTTGAAAGTAAGGGTAAATGCGTATTTCGACAGTAAAAACATTTCAAAACAAGGCAATAGTTCTATCGTGGTGAAAGCTGTGGTGATGGTCTTGATTTACTTTGTTCCTTTTATCGCTTTGCTGAGCGGCTGGATTACACATCCTGCTCTTTCATTACTTATGTGGGTGATTATGGGCATTGGTATGGCCGGTATTGGCTTGTCGGTGATGCACGATGGTAATCATGGTGCTTTTTCGAAGAATAAATTTATTAATAAAATTACCGGACTCACCGCCAATTTCATCGGTGGAAATGCCAAGTTGTGGAAGATTCAGCACAATGTGTTACATCATACTTTTACCAATATTTACAATGCCGATGAAGATATTGATGGTCCGAGCATTTTGCGTTTTTCACCTAATCACACGCTTAAAAAAATTCACCGTTATCAGCACATTTATGCCGTTTTTCTTTACGGATTAATGACTATAGGCTGGGCAGGTTGGGCCGATCATTTTCAAGCTACTTCTTTCAAGAAAAAAGGATTGATTAAAGAAAATAAATTCGTGAAAGAAATGTTCATTTTAACTTTGTGGAAATTGTTTTATTTCTCGTACGTTTTGATTATTCCTATCGTGTTTTTCGATTTATCTTTGGGTTGGACTCTACTTGGTTTTTTAATGATGCACATTACTTGTGGTGTATTTTTGGGTCTGGTTTTTCAATCGGCGCATGTTGTGCCTAGCTCTGAGTTTCCTTTACCTAATGATACTGGTGTTATAGAGAATAATTGGGCGGTGCATCAGTTGCTAACTACCGCTAATTTTGCGCCCAAAAGCAGAATTTTCTCGTGGTTTATTGGTGGCTTAAATTACCAAATAGAACATCACTTGTTTTCTAATATTTCACATGTTCATTACCGAAAATTATCGGCTATAGTGAAAGAAACAGCTGCCGAATTTAACTTGCCTTACAGCACACAAGGTAATTTCTTTCGTGCAGTAACCAACCATTTACAAATGTTAAAACAATTAGGAAGAGCTTAATATTTTAAAATTGAAGTTAAGGACAATAGTTCCTCCGGGGTGCATCAGGAGTACAATCATGCCCTGACCTACTTGATTAACAGTATTTTTAAGAGTGGTTGTCATCCTAAGGCACCCCGAAGGAACTATTGTCCTACTGCTCATTTCGAACTCTCGCTAAATTTATTGCTTAATGATTTTATGTTGTTGTATAGCCGATTCATTCTGCGTCCTCAATAAGTAAATTCCATCATCAAGTGAAGAAATATTCAACATGAAATTAGAAGTATTTGAATTTCCTTGCATCATTAATTTCCCTTGTCCATCATATAAAGAATAAATAAATGTTTCTGGCGATTGAATGTTTACTTCATCTTTTGTAATAGTAGGAAAAACAATCACTTTGGCTTTGTTGGCAATAGTTTTTACACTTGTGGCCAAATCTACTATCTGGCAGGCAGCAAACTCAGAAGTACTGTTGTTTGCATTGGTAGCCAAAGCCGATAGATACTGACCCACATTCACCTTTACAGAAATGGTTTTGCTGATTGTTGCATTGCCCGAGCCATTAGTAGTAATGGTTTCTGTGCCAATTAATATTTCACCTTCGCCATTGCCCATAGGATCGCAGCCGTCGTTTACATAGTATTGAATTTTGTAGGTTCCGTTTGGAACTGAGTTGAAAGCACCTGTAATTTCAATGTCGTTAGCACTCGCGTAAGCTCCTGTAAACTCAGGAAAATTCATGTTGTCGTTTGGTCCGCTATCACCATCTTGATTGTCATTTCCATTAGGATAATCATCGGCGCCTAAATCGATGGCCATTTCTTGATTTCCATAAAATAGGTTCGATAAAAATGCATTTCCAATACCTACATCGCCAAAAGTGACTAAGCCGTGCGCATTGTTAAAGGCAATTACGTTTCCTTCGTTGGTGTTGAGTCCGCCAATCATATTGTCATGACAAGCACCTTTCATGATGATACCACCACAAAAATTACCGATGTCGCCATTTCCTAAAGCATAAGTTTGTGTGGCATCGGTACCAATGAAATTCGATTGAATAGTATTGTCATAGGCGTCTTCCATCCAAATACCTGCTTCATCGCTTGAGTTGTCGCAAATTACATTTGCAGCGCCAACGCCGCCTATAGTATTGTTGTTGGCAGAATTGTTTAAAGTTATGCCCGATGCATTGTTTCCTAAGCCACTTATTCCATCGCAGGCAATACCAATATAATTGCCTAAAACATCATTATATTGAGAATTCGCCCCACTTATAACAACACCTCTATTTCCACCCGAAATTA
>CAMDPJ010000130.1 GCA_945903925.1 Chryseobacterium gleum | reverse complement strand
TGCTTTACTCACTTTTAAAAAAATGCCAAAAATGGGGATGGATTCATTTAATCGACAATTGGATGATAGTATTGTCTATCGCGCCACTTTTACACCCTGCCTTTATTTATTACGAGTTGAAATGCGTTCATCCTTTTGCACACGATTTTCTTTTCTTGGTGCTTAGCTTATACACTTGTTTATCTGTATTAAAAGAAAAAAACACATCGTTAATAGAAAAAGGATTGGTGCTGGGTTTGTGCATCATGGCTAGAGGCACTTTCATTGTTATTCCATTGATTGTGTTGGCCTTCATCAGCTATAATAAGGAAATAAAAAAAGCAGCTCTTATCACTTTAGGAATAGGAATTATGTTAGCCCTTTGGTTAGCGCACAATTATTTAAGCGATGGAATTATCGGTCTCACCTCTACATCTGGAAAGATATTGTGGAAAGGAAGTTTACACGATTCTGAAGGAGGCAACTACCTTAACAACGGCGAAAATTATTACAGTGCCTTAAGCAATGATGATTTAAATATTTTGGGAAAATCTTCGGTAAAAGAACAAAACGATTTCTTTATGAGTCGCTACAAAGACCAATGGTTAAACGAACCTCTTCATGTGCTTAAAATGTTGGGCATTAAGTTGAAAAACTTTTGGTTTTATTCACCTAACATGGGCAAAGAATATCCTGCTGCTGTTAAACAAATGCTGCCCTCTGTTAGGTTAATCAACTTGATTTTCGTCGCTACTCTACTATTCTTAAGCTTCAAAAATCGCCATTTAAAGTGGATTTTTATCGCCTTATCCTTTTCGTTTATGCAATGTTTCTTTTACTTCGAAGCCCGTCACCGATTGCTTATAGAGCCTTTTCTCTTCGTGGTTTTTACACATCTTTTGTATGCGAATTTTAAAAAGAAGACAATATCCTAACCTTATCTAAGTCTTTGCGTAAATGCCACAGCAAACCCTTTTCAGAATGAGTAAAATGAAATCAATTTTTAAAAATCGCTATTTAAAAAGATGGTTTTATTTCTTTCCCATTCAGTTGGTGTGGGTGCACCTAAAAAACAATTTATTGATTGTTATGTTTTGGTTGTTAATCATCAGTTTGATTACTGGTAAAATTGCCCACGACTATGGAATTCAACATCTTTTTCTCTCTCCCGAGTACCTCCATGAAGTGAGTTGGTTATCGTATTTCATCATGGGGTTTTCGTTTGGTGGTTTCGTGATGGCCTTCAACATCTCCTCGTACATAATGAACGGGCACCGCTTTGCTTTCTTGGCCACTTTATCGCGACCTTTTATTAAATACTGCATCAATAACTCTGTTTTTCCAATTATTGGTATTCTAATTTATCTATTTAATGTAATCTCCTTCTCTATCGATAGCGGCAAAGAATTACCTTACATCACTTTTATCGTTCTCTCGTTTATTGCTGGCTATACCGTAAACATTTTCACCTGCTTCGTCTATTTCTTGTCTACCAATAAGGATATAAAAAAAATGTTTGGCGTAGCAACTGAGGCCGAACGTGAGCATGAGGAGGAAAAAGACGAAGATGATATTGATTTATATCCCCACCCAGAAGAAAAAGCAAAAAAGCCCATGAAAGATGTACTTCACAGACAAGTAGACTGGGACCAGTTCATCAACATGGATAAAGAATGGAATATCTCTACTTATTTGAGCAGTCCGTTTAAAATTCGTTTGGCTCGTAACATCGACCATTACGACAATAAAATGCTAAAACAAGTGTTTCAACAAAACCACTTGAATGCAGCCTTGTTCGAAATCATAGTATTTTGTAGCATCATCTTACTCAGCTTTTTAAGCACATTTAAACTGTTTATAATACCCGCAGGAGCAAGTTTGATTTTACTTTTCACTTTATTTTTAATGCTCACATCGGCCATTCACTCGTGGTTTAGGGGCTGGGCCGATTTTGTGCTCATTACGCTTTTTGTGGCGTTTAACTACTTATCTCAATTCGATTTCTTCAATTCGGGAAACAAGGCCTACGGCCTAAATTACGACACAACAAAAGCCGATTTTAGAGATGGTACCTTGCAGCACAACATCATCGTCGATAATTATGTTGAGGACGTTAAACACACCGTTGGTATTTTAGATAAATGGAGAGATAAAAACAGTCAGCATGCCCTGCAAAGCAAACAAAAACCAAAACTCGTTTTTGTAAATTGTTCGGGTGGTGGGTTGAGAGCTTCATTATGGACTTTCTATTCGCTCTCTAAAGCAGATAGTGCCTTAAACGGTGAGCTACTAAACCACACAGAATTAATTACTGGTTCATCTGGAGGAATGTTTGGGGCAGCCTATTTAAGAGAGTTATACATGAGAGCCAACAAAGGCGAAGTGAAAAATATTTACGACCAAAAATACATCGACAATGTAAGTAAAGACATGCTAAACAATCTTTCCTTTCACGTTACCATGAATGACCTTATTTTTAAATTCCGTCATTTTGAAGACAACGGCCACACCTACACTGTGGATAGGGGCTACGCCTTTGAAAACAATTTGAATGAGAACACCGATGATATGTTGAACAAAAGAATAGGGGAATACCGCGAGCCAGAAGCCAATGCCGAAATACCTATGATGATTGTATCGCCCACCATCATTAACGATGGCAGAAAATTACTCATCTCTTCTCAACCCATTTCTTACTTATCATACCTCGCGCCAAAAAACAATATTAGAAACAAGCACACCACAGATGCCATAGAATTCTCACGATTCTTTAAGGAGCAAGATGCCGATAATTTGCAATTCACTACCGCTCTGCGTATGAACGCTACTTTCCCATTTATTATGCCTGTTACACATTTGCCAAGTTCGCCAGTAATTGAAGTAATGGATGCTGGTGCGCGAGATAACTTTGGCTTAGATGCGACTATGAAATTTATTTACACCTTTAGAAACTGGATTAGTGCCAACACCAGCGGAATTGTAATCATTCAAATTCGCGATAACGAAAAGAGATTTCAGGAAGAAGAAAACCCTACTAGAACTTTCTTAGGCGAATTAACGTCTCCTGTGAGAAGTATTTACTATAACTTGTGTAGAACGCAGGACTTGAATCACGATCAATTGCTGCAATACTTCTCTGAATGTTTTGATGGTGAAATTGACTTGGTAGATTTTGAGTTACCTACCAGAAAAAAAGGGCGAAAACTATCGCTAAGCTGGCATCTAACCGAATCGGAGAAAAATCAAATAACAAATGCTTTTAAATTGCCCAACAACCAAAAATCGTTGGAACGCTTAAAGTATTTGATGCGGCAATGATGTTTAAAATAAAAGTTTAATTCACGCTTAATGCACCCGTTTTAAAACCATTGGCCCGGTATTGCCTTTACCATCATGATAAAACCCACGTAAAGTCTTTCCATCGGCACTAAGTGTTAGTTCATGTTTACCTATGGTAGCCCATCCTTCTATTTGTTTGGTCACTTTAACTTTATACTTAATTGTTCTGCGCTTTAAATAACCTTGTCCGAATTCAACAAATGACTGACCCTTAAATTCAATATAATGACTAAAGGTTATTTTATTTCCTTTTTGGGTGATGATAGCATAGCAATTGGCGAAAGAAGTCCCCGATGAATCTCTCCAAACACCATTTAGATTGATAGTATCTTGAGCATTAACTGTTAATGTTGTGCAAAAGAAAAGGACAATTAAATTTTTAAGCATGATTTCAAACTTTGAAGGGATGATAAGATGTTTTTAGAACTAACTACTGTTTCTTTTCGTCTTTAACTCTGTATGGATGCAACACAAAAAGAGCAGAGATAATGATGGTATAAAACAATCCGAAAGTTAATGAGCGAAACAACTGCATGGCCGCCAAAACATACCATGAATTTGATATCTTGGCACCATCAATCGCTTCTTGCAAATCTTGGGCTTTAATTCGCGGGTCAATATGAATAATCGCCAAATTACCTTCCAAAACTTCATTACCAAAAACTGCAATTTGAAGAATGACAGAAATTGCAGCGAAAATTCCAATTAAGCCAGAAATACGCAATCCCTTTTTGATGAATGTTCTCAGCGAAAAATGAAATTTCATTTCTTTTTCAAACATTTCTAAGCTCCAATAATAAATGGCTGCTATCATCAATAGGCTGCCGCCCATGTACATTACCATCACTAACTTTTGCAAATCATCGGTAAAACAACGTGTAATAAATCCAATGAATCCGGCAAGTAAGCAGTAGCTGTAAAAAATTATTTTATTCTTCATCTTAAAAAGAAAGGGATCCTTCCGTCAGCTGACGGACGAATCCCTTGTGTTTTAATTCACTAATATTAGCTGTTCATTGATACCAAGAACTCATCGTTGTTTTTGGTATTTCTCATTCTTTGTAACAAAAACTCCATACCTTCTTGTGGATTCATGTCGCTTAAGAATTTACGCAAGGCCCACAATCTAGCCAATGATTTCTCATCGGTTAACAAGTCATCTCTGCGCGTGCTAGAACCATTTAAGTCGATAGCTGGATAAATACGTTTGTTAGCTAATTTTCTATCCAACTGCAACTCCATGTTACCTGTACCTTTAAACTCCTCGAAGATTACTTCGTCCATTTTAGAACCTGTATCAACTAAAGCAGTTGCCAAGATTGTTAATGAACCACCACCTTCAATATTTCTTGCAGCACCAAAAAATCTTTTTGGTTTGTGTAATGCGTTGGCATCAACACCACCCGATAATACTTTACCAGATGCTGGTGAAACTGTATTGTAAGCGCGAGCCAAACGCGTGATTGAATCTAGTAAGATCACTACGTCGTGTCCGCATTCCACCATTCTCTTCGCTTTTTCTAAAACGATACTTGCTACTTTAACATGTTTGTCGGCAGGCTCATCAAAGGTAGAAGAAACAACTTCTGCATTTACCGAACGAGCCATATCTGTAACCTCCTCTGGGCGCTCATCAATCAACAATACAATTAAGTAAACTTCAGGATGGTTGGCCGCAATGGCGTTGGCGATTTCTTTTAATAAAATGGTTTTACCCGATTTAGGTTGAGATACAATTAAACCTCTTTGACCTTTACCAATTGGTGAGAACAAATCAACAATTCTCATTGATAAACTCGCTCCTTTGTGTTTACAAATCTCTAATTTTTCATCAGGGAAGAGTGGAGTCAAATAATCGAAAGGAACACGGTCACGAATAACATCTGGAGCACGGCCGTTAATCTCTAATACTTTAATTAATGGGAAATATTTTTCGCCTTCTTTAGGCGGACGGATCGTGCCTTTTACAGTATCACCCGTTTTTAAACCGAATAATTTTATTTGCGATTGAGAAACATAAACGTCATCTGGTGAAGTAAGGTAGTTGAAGTCGGAAGAGCGCAAGAAACCATAACCATCGGGCATAATTTCCAACACACCCTCATTCTCTACAATATTGTCGAAGTTGAACATTGGTTCTTCTTCTTCCTTATGCAAAGGCGGATTTACAGGCTCATCTCTTCTTTCGAAAGAACGTTCATTTCCTCTGTTGTTGTTATCGTTAGGACGATCATTTCCTCTATTATCGTTGTTCCGGTCGTCTCTTCTTTCGAAAGACGGACGCTCATTTCCTTTATTGTTATCGCGGTTGTTGTCTCTGCGATCGAAAGAACGATCATCTCTTCTTTCGAAGTTCTGACGGTCATCTCTGCGTTCAAAAGAACGTTGTTCTCTTGGGGCATCTTCTCTTCTTACAGCAGGAGCATCATTTCTAGCAAAAGGACTTTCACTCACTGGTGCAATTGGCGCAGCAGGCACTTCGGCTGCTGGTGCCTCAGGCACATCCTCAGCAACTGGCGCAGATGGTGCAAATTCTTCCATTAGAGTTTCTTCGTCTTCCACTTTAGCGGCAGAGCCATCATTGTATGGAGCAGCCGATGCAGAAAACATAGAGTTTCCTACGTTTGAAGTAGCTACTTTTTTAAGTACGCGTGTTCTTTTTCTTTTTTTAGATTCGGCATCGTCTTCATCTTTTGCAGGAGCATCGCCGCCGTTATCGCCTTCTGTTGGTCCGGCAATCCTAGATAATAATTCGTCTTTCTTTAGATCTTCAACACCTTCAATACCTAAGGCTTTGGCGATTTCTCTCAATTCAGAAACCGGTTTCTTGTTCAATTCTGCACCTTCGCTCATGTGTAATTTGTTATAACAATAATTTTTTGTGATTTTTTTTCAGAGAAATAATTTGTCTTGTGAAAAGAATCTATCGGAACCGATAAATTGATTTGCAGAGCAATGTTACGACTTTATATTATATAATGAAATAATTTTTGAAAAATTTTTTAAAAGGTTTTAGGTCTGCTGTTTAAAGCTGTGGTAAAGAAAGTTTATTTATTACTTTTATGCAAATTAATTTTATTGTTTATGATACAGAGGATTCAGAGTGTGTATTTATTTATTGTTGCAGGAATTCACATTTTTTGGGGATTAGGATTTTCGATTAAATCATCTGCATTAGGAGCAATGGCTTGGTCTATATTAATTTTTCAATGCATCATTTCCATATTTACTCTTTTTATAATTTTTAATTTCAAAAAAAGAAAATTACAATTAACATTATCTAAAGTATTATTAGGATTGATAGTATTAAATGTTGCAATCATTATTTACCATACTCCATATTTTGATTTAGTTAATCTCATTTTGGGTTTTATACCAATAGTATTTACATTACTTGCCCTCCACGCCATCAAAAAAGATGAAGAATTAATTCGTTCGGTAGA
>CAMDPJ010000129.1 GCA_945903925.1 Chryseobacterium gleum | reverse complement strand
CTGAGTATCTAAAAGTCTTTTAGCTAACTCTAATTTAGTAGATGAAATATTCATTCTATTGATTTTGTAATAAATATAGATAAACTTTAATCATCACGCCACTACCCCATCACTTTTTCAACCGCCGCAATCACCACATTCAACACCGTCTTCACATTCTCATCACTCAAGCCAAAATAAACAGGCAATGAAATCTCTCTTTTAAAGTTATCATAGGCCACAGGATAATCTTCCATTTTGTAGCCTAAGTTTTTATAAAAAGTAAGCAAAGGCAAAGGTTTAAAATGTACGTTAACCGCCACTTCGTTTTTGCTAATTTCTTCGATAATCGAATTTCTTTGTTCTAATGTTGCACCTTTAATTCTCAATGGAAAAAGATGAAAAGATGACACTTTGGTATCGTTTAAATAAGGCGAAAGTTCAGCCCATGAATGTTTAGATAATTCGGCAGAATAAGCATCAAATATTGTTTTACGTCTTGGCAAATTCTCGCTGTCGTAACGCTCTAACTCCACCAAACCAATAGCAGCTTGTATATCGGTCATGTTGCATTTGTAACCCGCAGTAACCACATCATATTCCCAAGCACCCGCTTTGGTTTTACTAAGCGCATCTTTATTTTGTCCGTGCAGCGACCAAATTCTCAACTGCTCATAAATGGCTTTGTTATCAAATGGCTCAGGAAAATTTAAGGCAATTGCTCCACCTTCAGCTGTTGTTAAATTCTTCACTGCGTGAAAAGAAAACACAGAAACATCGGTTAATGTACCGGCTTGGGTGCCATAATATTGCGCACCAAAAGAATGAGCCGAATCGCTCAACACCAAGATTCTTCCCAGTTGTTTTTGCTCTTCAGAGTTTGCTTTAAATACAGAAACAATGTTTGATTTTTTTACCAAATTGTTAATCTCATCGTAATCGCAAGGCAAGCCAGCAAAATCAACGGGCATAATCACTTTTGTTTTTGAAGTGATAGCCGCTTCAATATTTTTAACGCTGATATTAAAATCGTGTGCATTGGTATCTACCAAAACAGGAGTTGCTCCACAATGCATTACCACATTGGCCGTTGCACAATAGGTATAGGCAGGAAGAATTACTTCATCACCAGGCCCAACACCAAACCAACGCAACACCAATTCTAAACCCGCAGTAGCAGAATTCAAACACAGGGTTGTAGAATTACCGCAATAATCGCTTAATTTATTTTCAAATTCTTTTGTTTTCGGACCGCTGGTAATCCATCCCGACAATAAAACGGCAGTTACTGCATCGGTTGTTTTTTTATCTACTCTGGGTGGCGAAAAAGGAATCATATCGTATTTTTTAATAAGTGATTGGCAATAGCCTCTCCGGCACTACCATTGCCATACAAATTAACACTGAAATCACTTTTGGTGTTCAACATTTTTGTAAAAGCATCGACAATCAAGTGTTCATTAGCTCCAGTTAAAACGTTGAATCCGCCTTGCACCAATTCTACCCATTCTGTTTGCTCACGCAGCGTAACACAATGTTTTTTAAAGAAGAAAGCCTCTTTTTGCAGTCCGCCAGAATCGGTCATTACCAAAGAGCAATTCTTTAACAATTGAATCATATCGAAATAACCAACAGGATCGATTATAGAAGCATTGAGAGTGAGATTGAGATTAGAGATAATCTTGCGTGTTCGAGGATGTAAGGGCAAGACTACACGCATTTGTTCATTAATTTTATTGAGGGCCTTAACAATGGCTTTTAAATTTTCGGGGTTATCGGTATTTTCTTGGCGGTGTATCGTAGACAATACGAAATCACCTTTCAATAAATCTTTATCTAAGGTTGATTTTTCTTCTGCCTTTTGAGCGTAAAACAATGCTGCATCTTGCATTACATCGCCCGATAGCACAATTTGAGATGGGAAATTATCGAAACCTTCGCGCTTTAAATTGTCTACCGCAGTTTGCGTAGGCGCATATAACACATCGCTAATTCTATCGGTTAAAATTCTATTAATTTCTTCGGGCATTTGCATATTGAAACTGCGCAAACCAGCCTCTACGTGCGCTACTTTAACATGAATTTTCTTTGCGGCCAAAGCACCAGCTAAGGTAGAGTTGGTGTCGCCGTAAACCATTACCCAGTTTGGTTTTTCTTTTATGATCAAAGCCTCTATACCTTCCAACATTCGTCCAGTCATGGCTGCATGACCCAAACTATTTATTTCTAAATTATAGTGCGGCTTAGGAATCTCCATTTCATCGAAAAATATTTGCGACATTTTATCGTCGAAATGCTGGCCAGTATGAACCAAAAGCTCCTCTACTCCATTCATTTTAGAGAATACACGACTAAGCACTGCTGCCTTAACGAATTGCGGACGAGCGCCTATGATGGTAAGAATTTTCATTTGATTTTTTTTTCAAAAATAGGGAAAGGAATTGGGAAAAAAGATTTAGCCAAAAAGAAATTACTTTATGAGAAAGGAAAGCAAATTTACTTCATCATTTTTTTTGATAAAAACATGGAAATCAAAAAAAATAAATAGATTTGCAACCTAACGTTTCCTAACAAATTAAAAATACATTCTAACTAATTCTTTATGTACACACCTAAAACCAAATCATTTATTTCATTCTTCTTGCTAATTTGTTGTTTTTTTAGCCAGAATCTAAGTGCTCAGAGTCAAAATAGAGAGTTCGGACTTCGATTTACATCTACAGACAATTATAGTTTGTTGTTTAAAAAGGAAAAAAATCCGCTTAAATACAGAAGATATATGTTCTCTGCAAATGCTGACATGGCATACTTTTTTAATGGAGCAGCAAACCTTGGTTTTTCAGTTGGAACAGAAAAAAGAATTGAATTATTGAAAAACTTTAAGGCAATTCATGGTTTTATGCCGTCAATCAATATAAGTGGTACGTCTAATTTTATTTATGGAGGTGTTGGATTGGGGTATATTTTAGGTTTGCAATATGAATTTGGAGATAAATTTTATGTTGGAGCAGAAGTAGTTCCTGCTGCAAGTATTGGAGCAAGCAATTTCAACAATGATTTCGATTTGTTAAATTTCCGAATAAACAGTCCCATTTCACTATCTGCAGTTTACCGATTTAAAAAAGAAGCAAAAGAAAGCGCTAAATAAAAGCTTTGTATGAATGGAGTAATCTACTTTTGAATATCATATTAAAGTAGATTGCACATCATTTGCAATTGCCTTTTTAGTAATCATAAACAAGCAATAAAACATGGAGAAATACAATATTCCTGCTTCTGTTTCAAGCATTGATTCGGTGCTAAATGCTGCCAATAGAATAATTAGGTAAGAAAGAAAAACAAAATCATTCGTTTTAAAGGCAACATAAAAAGCCTTTAAAGAAATAATTATTAAAAGCAGCAAACCTGCTAATCCAACACTTAAAGTGATTTGCAAAAAGGTATTGTGAGCATTGTATTTCTTTTGAAATTCGTACGAAGTATGTTTTTTGCTGTACGATTCAAAAAGCAAATCATTGGCTGCGCTGCCATAACCCGAAAGAGGATTATCCGCAATTAAATCAGTGGCACTACTCCATATTTCTTTGCGAAGGGAGGTGCTATCAGCATACTTTGGATTGCTCTGCAAAGAAGAAATAAAAGTATCTACTCGGTATTTAAATTCGGGTAAAACAAAATAACTTGCTACTGAAAAAAGAAGAAATAACGAACTAACTACTGCAGCTTTGCCCCACTGACGTGTTTGCTTGATGTACCAAACTAAAAACACAAAAGCAATAACAAACATGCTAATTAGCGCAGCCTTTGCTGTAAGTAAAAACAATCCTAACGCTAAAAAAATTGCACAAAAAGCGAGGAGTATTTTTTGTTTTTTACCTGCATTATCAAACAACACAAAGTACAAGGCAATAGAGAAAGCCAAACAAAGCATCATGGAATAATGCCCGGCATGAATTAAAGAGAATTTATCGTAAAATAAATAAGAACTATCCTTGGTCTCTACATAATTTACAGACGCCAGCACAAAGCACAATAACAAGCTTAAGACACTTGAAAGCAAATAAATTTTTAAAGCCTTTGAATAAAGTATTTTCCAATTGAAACGAGCAAGTACAAAAAGTACAGGCACCACCAATAATGATATTTTCTTTTCTACTTCTGAGGTAAACTTTCCTTCAATAGCAAAACGAATTAAAAACAAAATGTACAAAAGTGGTAGCAGAAGAAGTGCTTTGTTTTCAATAAATCTTTGCTTTAACGTTTCTTTCTTAAAGGTTACTAAAACAGAAAGCGATAAAGCATACAACACAAACACCGCAGCATGCTTATCAAAAGGGAAAACACCTAAAAAAAGCAATAGCAACCATTCGTTCATCGACAATGATTGGTAATATTTTTTTAGTTTATCTACCATTTTATCTGCTTAATGCCTCATGTTTTTTTTCGGGTTTTTTCTTTAGTAAAACAAAATTCAACACCCCTTTAAGGTAGCCTAAACCATAACTAAAATGAAGAATCAAAAATGTGAACATTACTTTTAAAACCATTTCCTTTTTTGTGTTAGTGGCTTTCCACGCAAATACAAATGCAGCAAAAAGGTAAGCAAGCAAAGCGGTGTTGTACAAGAAATAGAAATAAGGAATAAATAGCGAAAATACCATACCTCCTATCAATCCGGCGACAAAAAGCGGTGGAATCAATTGTCGGATACTGGTAACCGCTTTATGCTTTTGATTCACGAACACCTTCCAATAACCGTATTGAAAATATTGCTTGTACAATTTTTCATACGAACCGCGCACATAATACTTCGAGCGAATGGATTGTGTAAGGTAAATTTTAAATCCGCCTTTAATCACTCTATAATTAAACTCATCATCTTGATTTCTTACCAAATCTTCATCAAAATAGCCTACTTTGTCAAAAACTTCTTTTTTGTAAGCTCCAAAAGCCACAGTATCTACAAAACCTTCTTTGCCTCCTGTTCGAAAATAAGCATTGCCCACGCCAAATAAAGAAGACATGGCGGTAGCAATTACTTCTGAAACTTCGTCTTCATTCACTTGTTCTATGATACCTCCTGCGCAGCCAATTGCTTCATCAACTTTAAACGCATTAACAGAATTAATAATGAAATCGGGATAAATCTCAGCATGTGCTCCTAAGATAAAATACACATCGGCCTCGGCGCTTTTGATACCTAAATTTAAAGCTATAGGTGTTACTCGAGCAGTATTTTCAATCAAATGAATAAAAGGAAGTCGAGTAGAATAAGCTGCTACAATGTTTTTTGTTTGATCATCGCTCATTCCATCTACCACATTAACTCGAAGTAAATCGGCAGGGTAATTTGCTGCAATGATTGAATCTAAGCACTTAGCAATGTACTTTTCTTCGTTGCGACAGGGTATGGTGATGCAGACCTTTTTCATTGGGCAAATCTAAGAATAAATAAATTTCCAATGATTACTTCGTTTTTATATCATTGCAACATGCTGTTCAACTCTCTGAATTTTATCTATTTCTTCATTGTAGTATTGCTACTCTACTTTTCTATTCCGCATAAATGGAGATGGTTGTTGTTGCTTTCAGCTTCCTGTTATTTTTACATGTTCTTTATTCCAGTATACATCCTTATTCTGTTTTTCACCATTATTATTGATTATTGCGCAGGCATATGGATAGAACAGGAAAAAAAACAACGAAGAAAAAAAACTTTTTTGGCCTTAAGTTTAATTGCAAATGTAGGCATACTGGTATTCTTTAAATATTATTCTTTTTTAAACGATAACCTATCTGCTTTATTAGGGTTGGTGAATGTTGAAAATAAAATTCCCTATCTAAATATAATTCTACCTGTCGGACTCTCCTTTCACACCTTTCAGGCAATGAGTTATAACTTCGAAATATACAGAGGCAAACAAAAAGCAGAAAGACACTTGGGATATTATGCGCTTTATGTTTTGTATTTCCCTCAATTGGTTGCTGGACCAATTGAAAGACCTCAAAATGTATTACACCAATTTCATCAAAAACACCAATGGAACTGGCAAAGATGCTTGCATGGATTACAACTTATCGTTTATGGATTCTTTAAAAAAGTAGTAATTGCAGATAGAATTGCGTTGCTAATCAACCCTGTTTTTAGTAATTACAGTAATGCCTCTGCACCAGAGCTAATTTGCGCAGTGCTTCTTTTTTCTGTACAAATATTTTGTGACTTTTCTGGTTACTCAGATATCGCAATAGGTAGCTCTAAAATTTTAGGTATTGAACTGATGAAGAATTTTGATAAGCCTTACTTTGCCTCGGCTATATCTAGTTTTTGGCGCAAATGGCACATCTCTTTATCAACCTGGTTTAGAGACTATATTTACATTCCTTTGGGAGGAAGTAAAACCTCTACCCTTTTTCATTATAGAAATCTTTTTGTGATTTTTTTATTGAGTGGAATTTGGCATGGGGCAAATTGGACTTTCGTGATTTGGGGAGCAATACATGCTTTCTATATTTTGATTGAAATTCAAATTAACCGCTCTAACTCATCATTAAAAAAAATATTCATTAACCCTATTAGCACTTTTTTATTGGTATCGTTGGCATGGATCTTTTTTAGGTCACCTAGCACACATGATGCTTTAAATATTATTCACCACTGCGCCACCTCTTCTTTTTCGCTGAGCTTCATCAACAGCAATTACATAATAACAATTGCACTTATATTATTGCTTGCAGCAAGCGAAAAAAAACTAAATCTATATGAAACAAAACTAAATGGCAGTAAGGAATTTGTTTTTTTATTGCTGACTTTACTATTCATTAGCATATTAGGTATTTCTGAAAATGAACAATTTATTTACTTCCAGTT
>CAMDPJ010000128.1 GCA_945903925.1 Chryseobacterium gleum | reverse complement strand
TAAAAGGTTACTTTGTTTGTTTCCTTTATTGTAAAGGAAATATATAGAGATTTGCTCTGTTGTCGCCCACTATAATTTCTGTTGAACCATCACCATGTAAATCCTCTATTAAATAAGGCGAAGAAGCATCTATAGGGAAGCCATCTATGATTGTTCCCGAATTGTCGCTCAAGAACAATTTATTGGTGCTGTAATCGGCAAAGCCCATTCTAAACGTTTCGCCTTTAATTTCATCAAAAAACAATCTGCCTTTTAAGTTGGCCTCACCTGTTTCTAGTGAGAACAACTCACTCTTATTCATTTGGTAAGCCTCAATAATATTGTTATCTAAAAACACTACATCATCAGCACCATCATTATTTACATCATACAAATACCAACGGTGATTGGCTTCGAAAGATTTAAATGATATTTTTTGTGAAGTGCCATCGAAATACAGAATGTTAAGTACGCCATTGTTGTCGGTGTTCATTACCGCCGACTTCTCAAAAGTTTTGCCTTTTACAACAACGAAATCATTCATTTTCGATTTAGGCACTTGCCCTTTCACCTTCGCTTTTTCCTCTCCTTTTCTTCCCATTATTTTCACGTTGCCTTGCACATCAACCACCACTATATAATCCTTCTTGTCAAATGAAAGATGAGTCATTGGCGTTTTAATTTCTGCAGGCATCCCCGAAAATTCAAAGCCTTTTACCACTCCACCATTAATATCGTAATTGGCAACCTTGCCATTGGTAAACGGAATCAATATTCGGTAACTCTTAGTGTTTTCGTAATCCATTAAACTTAAGCCAGCACTTGCTTTGCCTACCAAAGAAACAGGGAACCCTTTAACGTCTCCACCATTTCTATCCACCAAATACAACTTAGTTGTGGTGTTGAATAAGTACTGCAATTTTCCGTTTTTGTAGCAATCTACCTGATGAATTTCGCCCAATATTTTTTCGCCCAAATTGCGCTTCCACAAAATTTCTCCCGCCGTGTTTAACAAATACAAATTGTTTGCATCGTCTTGTAAAATAATTTCTTTTTCTTTTGTTAGATGATTCATAACTTTTTGCGGACGGAAAGAGAAAGTGCTGTCCAACGGAATTTCTACCAACGATGATGATTTGCTGCCTTTCTTAGGATTGTATTTTAAGAAGGCATTGGTAGTAAACACATTTCCATTCATATTGAACTGATAACCAAAAGATTCAAATTTAGCTATGGTATCCACATAGGCTTCTATTTCTTTGAACAATTTGGGCGTTGCAAATGCTTTCCATAAATTGTTGCACTTCTTAAAATTGAGGTAGGCCATCAAATTAGTATTCTCTGAAAAATGCTCCATAAACTGAATGAAGTTAGCCTCTTTAGCCAATATTTTTCCACCCATATAAGAATTGATGAAATGTTTTAAAGCGCCAGCTTCATTGGCAAAAACAATATAGTCATCTATTATAATATAATAGGAATGGGTAACTAAAGAAGCAAGGTTTCCAAATACTTTTGGAAAGAAATCAACCAATCCTAAATTCTCTATCTTGTATTTTTGAAACTCAATCATTTCTCCAGCCGGATTGGTTTTCGACTGAATTTCCTTCAATTTAGTATCGGCACTTTCAATATCGTTGGTGCGAAATACCAAATAGGCATTTTGTTTAAAATCATCGGCATTCGATTGTGCATACACCAAACAAATTTCTTTGCCTATCCACGAAAAGATGTCTTCATCAATATCCAAATCGGTAGTAGCAGAAAGCGTTGCCAAGGTTTTTTCGAAATCGAAAAGGCTTTTGTTTCCCGACAAATAATTGCGGTATCCTTTTTTAAATTTATCGAAATCATCTATGCCATAATACAAGAAAAAGGCAGTGTTATCGGGTAAAATATTGGTAACATTTATTTTTTGTGGCGCCTGGTCTTCAAATAATTTTAAATAGGAATTTACACTGTCGGGTTCATAAGAAACGCCAGAAAAAGCTAAGCCTTCCGACTTTATTCTCAAATCACTTTCGCTCCAATTGCCAAAACCTGTAAACATTTTTAGCTCTTTAGCAAAGGTGTTGTGCACCACCAAAGAAAGCATATCGGGCAATCGTTTAAAGTTGATGAAAATATTGGCATCTGCCGACGGGTCGGCAGTTTTAAACACCTTTAAAAAAGAAGCATTTTGCACCAAAGGCGAGCCGTGTTTGATTGAGCGCAAGGCATCTTCTACCAATATCGGACTCTCACTCACCACCAAAATACCACTCGATAAAGCTAATGAATATTGTTTACCTGTAGATAGATTAGAATTTTGGTGAATCGTTACATCTTCATAAGTGCGTGTAAAAACCTTAATGCCGCTATCACCTCTATTCATCACTTTTTGAAACTCAGCTACCGCAGAAGCATCTTTGCATGAAAAACTAAACAATACATTACACTCGTGTAAACCAGCCATGTGCAAGGATAAAAATGCAGGTTCATTTTGCACCAACGCGCGTAATTTCGGATTGGCTGTAAAAGCTTTTTGGAAATATGTAATCTGACTATCTAAAGTCGCAAAGGCAGGAATACCTTGTAATTCCTTCCAGTACTGCCCTTTACTCTTCAACTGATTCCATTTATCGAAAGGATTGGTGGCGCGAATAATTAAACCCGCATTTTCGGGAATAGCATTTAAGGTGAGTTGAACTTCATGCTCTGCCTTCTCTACTTCATCGTACATAAAATAGCCCACAACACCTGCTGCGGCTAACAATAAAACAACAATAAGAATGACCCCTGTTTTTTTCGACATAAAGATTGTTCAATGAAAAGACAAAGGTATTTCAAGAGAAGGTGAATTAAGCCTTAACGCTTAATACTTATAAACAAAATAACAGTTAAAAAGCTACACTGACTATGAATAAGCAATGAAATAGTAATCGGTATTGTTCTCAAAAGCATTTGCAAATTCATCTTGAGTTAATGGTTTTTCTTTGGCCAACCACCTATTCAAAAGCGAAATATTTAAACCTATTACATCTGTTAGAAAGTTAAACATATCATCAGGCTTAGTGCCATAAAATTCGCTAGCACCAATACCGCATTCAAAAATAACTACGGGCTTGCATCTCATCAATGTTTTCTTCGCTCCTTTCAACACACCCAGCTCAGCACCTTCCACATCAATTTTAATTAAATCGATTTTTTGTTCCTCCCCCACTATGCTATCCAATGTTTTAAGCTCCACATCAATCACTTCTATTTGCGGATTATCAATATCGTATCTTCTTTGTTTAATGCCACTGTATGCTGGTGCATTCTTCACATAATTAAAAGTAGTTTTTCCTTCTGTTTCAGAAAGAGCGCAAGAGAAAATTCTGTTTGTTTTACCGTATTTCAATTGAAGCTGTTGATTTAAATGAGGTAAAGGCTCAAAGCAAAAATGATTTCCATTGGGCGATTTCTCTAAGAACAAATCGAGAATTTCTCCTTTATGGCAACCTACGTCAACACAAGTAGAATTGGCATTTAATACTTTAGCAACAACACGCTTGGTTAACCTGTCGTACTTTAAATTCTTGGTCAAATCGAGGTGAAGGGAATTCAATATTTTACGTGCCCAATCTTTCAATAACATAATGCCTTATTTGTTTTAGGTAAATTAAACGAATGTATCACTTTTGTTTAAAATTAAAAAAGAGAAAGTTGTTTTGCTTCGGGCAAAAGCGTGAACGACATTCGGTGGTACTTGCAAGGCCCTTCATTACTTATTCCTAAACGATGATCTTTAGTAGGATAACCCTTATTTTGAACCCAGTTGTACATAGGAAATTCGTGATGAATTTGCTCCATGTATAAATCGCGCGATGTTTTAGCCAAGATAGATGCCGCAGCAATGCTTAAATATTTACCATCACCTTTAATGATACATTGATGCGGTATGTTTTTATAGGCTTTAAATCTGTTGCCATCAATCAGCAACAACTCTGGTTTTTCTGCAAGTTCATCAACAGCGCGATGCATGGCTAAAAAAGAAGCATTTAAAATATTGATTTCATCGATTTCAACATTATCTACATGAGCAATGGCGAAATGAAGCGCATCTTTCATAATCTCTTCGCGCAAAAACATTCTTTTTTTCTCGTTCAATTTTTTTGAGTCGTCGAGCAGCTTATTCTTGTAATTCTTTGGTAATATCACCGAAGCGGCAAAAACGGGTCCGGCCAAACAACCTCTACCAGCCTCATCACAGCCAGCTTCAACAGTTCCCTTTTTAAAATATGATTTAAGCATTTTTGTTGGTAGATTTTAAAATGCTTTGCCACAACAATTCAGCCGTATCACTCCACGTAAATTTATTTCTTCTCTCCCACCCCATTTCAATTAATTGATTACTTAATTCTTTGTTTTGAACTACCGCTTGCATTTGCGCAGCAATCTCTTCTGGTTTATCTGGATGAGCAAACAAAGCCGCATCACCTGCAATCTCAGGCAAACAAGAAGTGCTAGATGTGATTAAAGGCACTTTCGAATTAAATGCTTCTAAAACAGGCAAACCAAAACCTTCATAATGAGAAACATAAGTTACGGCACTTGCAGCAGCATACAATTTAGTCACCTCCTCATCGCTCACTCTACCGGTAACTAGCACATCATTCTTACATCTTTCGTAAACTGCCTTTAGCTCATCGGGCCATATCCAAACATTGCCCACCACCACAAATTTCATGTCGCTACTGGTGGCTTTTTTAAAGAGTTCAAAAGCTTTCAATATATTCAATAAATTCTTGCGCGGAAGAATTGTACCTACAAAAATAAAATAGTTCTTTCCTTGAGTGCACTGCGCTTTTACTAAAAGTTTTTGGTCATCACTTAAAGGATAAAAATGATTGCTAATTCCACTGTAAATGATATCAATTTTATCTTTTGGAACACCATAAATAGTATGAATATCATTTTTAGAATTGGTGGAAACTGTGGCAATTCTTTTGGCTCTTTTTGCCGAACCTGCTATTGTTTTTTTATAAAACAGGCGAATGGAAAAAGGCAAGTCTTGCGGACGAACCTCAAACGCCAAATCGTGCAAAACAGGTAAACAAGGCGTGGAAGCAAACATTGGCGTAACACCATCAGGAGAAACAAAAATATCGGGTTTAATCTCTTTTAAAAGCAAAGGAATGGAGGTGTTGTACCACCACCAAATTAACGAAACATGTCGGGTTGGCAAACCCACCACATGCACTTTAACATTGCTCGAAAATTGAATAGAAGGAGAAGGCTCCCTGTCGAAAATGAAATGAAACTCGTGTTCTTTATAGGTATTGGCCAAATATTGAAAAACTTCTTTGGTAAAGGTGCCAATTCCATCTCTTTTTTCGGGAATAAACAAACGAGTAGAAATAGCAATTTTCATAAAAACAAAAATCTTTTTATAGCTAAAATAAATAAAAACAAACTATTAACAGCTAAATTGAAATACACTTTAAATTCTAAATTTCTTTACCGTATTTTAGCCCCAATGAAAAAAAGCTTCCTCACAAATATCCTCCTACTGGTTTTTCTAAATTTATTGATTAAACCTTTGTGGGTATTTATTGAAGTAGAAGTGCAAAATAAAGCAGGTATTGAACAGTACGGACTCTATTTCGCCCTATTCAATTTATCGCTTATTTTAAACATGATTTTAGATGGTGGCATTGTCAATTTCAACAACAAAAAAATTGCTGCAAATCCATCACTCGCCAATCAATATATCAACAAACTAATTCCTTTAAGATTTTTGTTGGGTTTAATCTATCTCGTTTCGCTTATTGCTATTGGTCTGGCGCTTGGATACAAAACCTCCTCTATTCTTTTACTAGCAACGCTGGGTTTCAATCAGTTTTTACTAGCTGTTTTGATGTTTTTACGGTCAAATCTTCAAGGCCTTCATTTCTTTAAAAGCGACAGTATTATTTCTATTACAGATAGAGTAATTATGGCCTCACTGGTGCTGTACATGTTTTACACAATATCAGCAGCAGAATTTAACATTATGTGGTTTGCTTACATTCAAACTGCTGGTTATGCCGTTGCAGTTTTATTGGCTTTTGCTTTTCTGGTTTTTCATTCTTCGGTAAAAATAAAACCTCAGTTTAGTTTGCGCTTTAGCTTAGCTTACTTAAAAAAATGCTTTCCTTATGCACTCATTGGAATTTTTATGCTGTTGTATTCGTTTAGCGACAGCGTTATTCTAGAGAGATATAGAGGAGACGCTGAAGCAGGCATTTATGCGCAATCTTCTCGATTGTTGCTCGCTCTCATTAATTTCTCGTATCTGTTTTCGGTACCCTTATTGCCCATGTTTGCACGTATGATTGCCAAAAAAGAAAATGTAAATGAGCTGGTTCAACTTTCGGGTTCTATATTGATCTTAAGTTCTATTTTTATTGCCTTTACCTGTGCCATTCATGCCGAAAACATTATTAGTGCGTTGTATGCTCAAAAAGAGGATTTATCGCTCGTTCAAAAACTTGTACTCTCCTTTAAAGGAGAATTAACCAATATCGAAAATGCCCGCGAAATAGCCATGTCTTCTAAGGTATTCTTATTCACTATTCTAAGTTTCATTCCAATGAGCGCTATGTACATTTACGGTACTTTTCTTACTGCTGCTGGTGAAATGAAACTTTTGAATATTACAGCTGCCTTGGGCGTAGTGCTAAATTTCACTGCAAACCTATTGCTTATTCCTCATTATGGCGTTGAAGCTGCTGCCATAGTAAGTGTTATCACCCAAAGCTTTGTGTGCCTATTTCAAATTATTTATGCTCGAAAAAAATTCAAACTTCATATCAGTCGCTCCTTGTTTATCCGGTATTTACTAAGCTTTAGCGCTTTTGCTATGGTAACCTACCTTTTACAACTAAGCAATCTTT
>CAMDPJ010000127.1 GCA_945903925.1 Chryseobacterium gleum | reverse complement strand
CGATGCTGAAGTGCGCAACGGCATTTGGAAAAGAGCAGAAAACAGAGGAATAGAATTGAAAGGAAAAACGTTTGCACTGATTGGTTACGGAGAAATGGGATCGGCTGTAGCAGAGCGATTACAAGGTTTTGGAGTGAAAATTTTAGCTTACGATAAATACAAAGAACAATACGATTATAAAGCTTCCATGGAAGAAATTTTCGAGCAAGCAGATTTTGTAAGTTTGCATCTTCCACTTGCTGCAGAAACAACAAATATTGCCAAAGCAGAATGGTTTAACTCTTTCCAAAAAGATATTTTCTTCATCAATACCGCAAGAGGTAAATGTGTAAAAACTGCCGACTTAGTTGCTGCTTTAAAAAGCGGAAAAGTTCGCGGAGCATGTTTAGATGTTTTAGAATACGAATCGGTATCATTTGAAAAACTAAATGCGGAAGAACTTCCACAAGATTTTCAATATTTAATACATTCCGATAAAGTTGTGTTGTCTCCACATATTGCTGGTTGGACGTATGAGTCGTACGAGAAATTATCGACGTTTCTAGCGGAGAAAATAAAAAAGAGATTTTTTAATTAAGTATATTCCCCCATTTTTTTCAAAACACTTGGGAGAAATAGATTGAGATGCAACTGGGCACCGATGAAAATTTAGCGCACGAAAAAAACTGTTCGTTAGCTAGTCTGGAAAGGATTGATTTATCATATGTTTCAATGGAAATACACATTGTGAATGTTACAGCAGAAAACTTTAGTACAACACAGAAAATTCAAATTTGAGAGGCAATAAAACCTAAGAAGAAATAAAAAATTGATTATCCGCAATTGCACCTATAAACTTAAGTAGGCACAATAGCGGATAAGCATTAAAATATTGGTCAGAAATTCTTTTTCCACAATCTATTTTCCTACTTTTAAACAGAGAGAAAATAAACATGAAAATTTATACCAAAACGGGGGACTTAGGGGAAACAGGATTGTATGGCGGCAGGCGCGTATCGAAAAGCGATTTGCGTTTGGAGGCTTACGGAACCATCGACGAATTAAATTCTTATTTAGGATTGATTCGTTCCTTAGACATACACCCCCATCAACAAAATTTAATCATCGATATACAAACCGAACTTTTTACCATTGGTGCTCATTTGGCTGCCGATGCTAAAAGATCAGGTTTGCTGCTTCCCGAATTCAACGAAAACTTAGTAGGTGATTTAGAAGTTGCCATTGATGAGATGAATGAACCAATGCCCGAACAAAAACATTTTATTTTGCCCGGCGGAAACATTATACTTTCTCATATTCATGTTTGCAGAGCAGTTTGCAGAAGAACTGAACGCAGAATAGTGACCTTAAATTTACAGAGTGAGATCCATCCACACACCATCAAATTATTAAACCGACTTTCAGACTACCTTTTCATGCTGGCGCGCAAAACAGGCTTTGACAGCGAGGTGAAAGAACAAGCTTGGATACCTAAAAAAATATAGCCTCAATCAAAGTCTATTTTTTAATTAACTCAAAAATATTTTGCAGTGTAAACAAAAAATCTATTTTTGCGTTTAGAATAGAGAATTTTAAAAAAACACAGATATTATGTATTGGACACTAGAATTGGCCTCTTATTTAACAGATGCTCCTTGGCCAGCCACCAAAGACGAGTTGATTGACTATGCTCAGCGCTCAGGTGCTCCGATGGAAGTGATTGAAAACCTACAAGAAATTGAAGACGAAGGTGAGCCCTACGAATCGATTGAAGAGATTTGGCCAGATTACCCTACCAAAGATGACTTCCTGTTCAATGAAGATGAATATTAAGATTTTGTTAAGAAACCCTCGTCAGCTGACGGGGGTTTTTTAATTGCTTCTGCCTTTCTGACTAGCATTTACTTTTATTTCTGACTTATTAAGTCAGAAAGTCGAAAATCTACCCTCGGTTTAATTTTTGAATTCAACGATTTACAGTAAATTTGAAATTCTTTTAAAAAACATGTTTCATGATTAAAGCAGTAGAAAAGTTATTTACCGGAATTTTTGGGAAGAAATCCGATCGCGATATTAAAGAAATTATGCCTTTGGTGGAAAAAATAAAAGTAGAATATGCCAAACTTTCTTCACTTACCAACGACCAATTGAGAGCTAAAACTGCCGAGTTCAAACAACGAATTGCGGAACAGTTGGAAGAAGAAGAAGCGGCCATCGCTAAGATAAAAATTGATGCAGAAGCTGCTGGTGTTAGCATGGACGATAAATCGAGAGCCTATGAAAACGCCGATGCTCTCACCAAAAAATTAGATGAAAAAATCGAAAAAGCCTTGTTGGAAATACTTCCCGAGGCTTTTGCTGTTATGAAAGATACCGCTCGTCGTTTCACCGAAAACAAAGAAGTGGAAGTAGCCGCAAGCGATTTCGATAAAGAGCTTGCCGCTAGAAAAGACAACGTAGAGATTGAAGGTGATAAAGCAATTTATTTCAACTCATGGAATGCCGGCGGGAATGAAATCAAATGGGATATGATACACTACGATGTGCAGCTCATTGGTGGTATCAACTTACATAAAGGAAGAATTTCTGAGATGTCTACAGGAGAAGGTAAAACGTTAGTAGCTACTCTGCCCGTTTATCTTAATGCACTTGCCGGCAAAGGAGTTCACTTGGTAACGGTGAACGACTACTTAGCAAAACGTGACTGTGAATGGATGGCGCCATTGTTCGAATTTCACGGCTTAACCATAGATTGTATCGACCGTTACGAGCCGCATTCTGAAGGAAGAAAACGCGCTTACCTATGTGACATCACGTACGGAACCAACAACGAATTTGGCTTCGATTATTTGAGAGATAACATGTCGGTAAGTTTAGATCAACTCGTTCAACGTAAGCATCATTTTGCTATCGTAGATGAGGTGGATTCAGTTTTGATTGATGACGCAAGAACGCCGTTGATTATTTCTGGTCCGACTAAACACAAACAAAACCTACAATTCAACGAACTTAAACCCTTCGTTGAAAAAATTGTAGCGGCGCAAAGAACTTACGTTACTAAGGTTTTGGCAGACGCTAAAAAGCTATTGGCAGAAGGAAATAAAGACGAAGGTGGAGTAGCTCTCTTGCGCGCTTACCGGGGTTTACCCAAAAACAAAGCATTAATCAAGTTTTTATCTGAATCGGGGATTAAACAACAATTACAAAAAACAGAAAATACACATTTACAAGAGCATGGAAAGCAAATGCGCGTGGCCGATTCTGAATTGTTTTTTGTGATTGATGAGAAAAATAACTCTATTGATTTAACAGAAAAAGGTATCGATCATTTGGCGCAATATGTATCTGACCGTGATTTCTTCGTGCTGACAGATATTGGTTCTGAAGTAGCTAAAATTGAAACTTCATCTATCAGCGACAAAGAAAAAATTACCAAGAAAGATGATTTAATTAAAGAATACAGCGTTAAAGCCGATCGTATTCATACCATGAATCAGTTGTTGAAAGCATATACATTATTTGAAAAAGATGTGGAGTATGTGATCATCGATAATGAAGTTAAAATTGTAGATGAGCAAACCGGCCGTATCATGGACGGTAGAAGATGGAGCGATGGTTTACATCAATCTATTGAAGCCAAAGAAAATGTGAAGATTGAAGCCACTACTCAAACACATGCTACAGTTACTTTGCAAAACTACTTTAGAATGTACCATAAGTTGTGCGGTATGACGGGCACTGCAGAAACTGAAGCGGGTGAACTATGGGATATTTACAAGTTAGATGTTACCACCATTCCTACCAACCGACCTATCTCTAGAAAAGATATGGAGGATAAAATTTACAAAACGCAACGTGAAAAATATACAGCGGTAATTGAAGAAATTACCGAATTGACTCAAGCTGGAAGACCAGTATTGGTGGGAACTACATCGGTAGAGATTTCTGAGTTGTTGAGCCGTATGCTTCAAATGCGCGGTATCAAGCACAATGTATTGAATGCGAAAAGACATCAGCAGGAAGCGCAGGTGGTGAAGGAAGCCGGACAATCGGCTATGGTTACCATCGCTACGAATATGGCAGGTAGAGGTACCGATATCAAGCTTTCTGATGAAGTTAGAAAAGCGGGCGGTTTGGCTATTGTAGGTACTGAGCGTCATGACTCACGAAGAGTTGACAGACAGTTACGCGGTCGTGCAGGCAGACAAGGTGACCCAGGTTCTTCTCAATTTTTCGTATCGCTAGAAGATCAATTGATGCGTCGTTTTGGTTCTGAAAGAATCGCGAAAATAATGGATAGAATGGGCTACAAAGAAGGCGAAGTGATTCAAGCCGGAATGATCACCAAATCTATCGAACGCGCTCAAAAGAAAGTAGAAGAAAACAACTTTGGAATTCGTAAACGATTGTTGGAATACGACAACGTAATGAACTCGCAACGTGAAGTAATTTACAAACGCAGAAGAAACGCATTATATGGCGATAGATTGAGCGTTGATATTTCAAACTTGATTTTAGATTTGTTAGAACACATTATCACCTCACATTCTGTTACTAAAGACTATGAAGGTTTCCGTTTAGATATTTTAAAATCATTTGCAGTAGAATTACCTTTTAGCGCTGAAGAATTTGCCAATTCAAATGCAGAGACTTTATACATGAAATTATCTGATTTGGTAGTGAAGACATATGAAGACAGAAAGGAAAGATTACGCGTTCAAGCTTGGCCAGTGATTAAAAACATTTACGAAAATCAGGGGCAACAATTCACCAATTTAGCCATTCCTTTTAGCGCCGATGGAGAGCATATCTTCCAAATTGGTGTGAACCTCAAAAAGGCTTACGAAAGCGAAGGAAAAGAAATTGGCAATGCACTTAAAAAAAGTATAGTTTTATTCAATATTGATGACGCGTGGAGAGAACATCTTCGTGAGATGGATGACTTGCGTGGCAACGTGCAAAACGCCTCTATCGAGCAAAAAGACCCATTGTTAATTTACAAATTCGAATCGTTCAACTTGTTCAAATCGATGGTGAATAAATTGAACTACGAGATAGGTTCATTCTTATTCAAAGCCGAGATTATGCAAAATCAAGGTCAGCCAGCTAGAGAAGCAGCTCGAATTGAAGCGCCCGACAAAGGATTGAAAGCACAACACGAAAGCGCAGAATCGCAATTGGAACAGCCTGCACCAAAAAAACAAGAACCAGTAAGAGTAGAGCCCAAGGCGGGAAGAAACGACCCTTGTCCGTGCGGAAGTGGCAAGAAATACAAACAGTGCCATGGAAAGATGGAGACGGTTTAATTAAAAAAATGAAGTACCCAAAACGACTATCATCAGGAGCCAACAATACAGTTATTGTACTTTCTGAAAAGGAAGTCGACAAGTTGTTTGTGGGAGATACTCGTTTTGATATCGGGGTCGGAAGCCGACAAAATGAAATTTGCCAACAGCATCAATGATTTGGTGGTGAAATTTAAGCGATTAGAATTCAACGAAAACATCAATGCCGAAATGCTGGTGATGGAAAGAATTTATCCTATTGATTTTAGGGCTTACGAAGAAGAAATAAGAATGCTTTGGTTAGATGTTTTTGAAGATGAATTGAGCCAATTGCACAAAGCAGGATTTGTACATCGCGATTTAATAAGGCCATCGAATATTGGTGGTTTAACCTTCGACAACATATTACTCACCAACGAAGGATTGCGTTTAATAGACGTTGGTCTCTCTGCCTTAAAATCACAAGTAGGCGACCCCATTTTTGAAAAATATTTGGAAATAGAAAAAAACGAAATGAATGCATTTCGTTCTTATTTTATGAATAGGTAGAGGAATTCGCGATAGTATAAAACCCATTCAAAAAGTAAATTCCCACATTTTTTAGTTTGAATAAACACAACAACTGTCTCGTCTTTCAGCAAATCAATATCGTGCAGTAGTAACTTGATTTTTTCACAGTATTCCTAAACCCAAATCAAAGAATTATTGAAAGCAAATCGCAATTAATTTATTTTTTTCTTTTTCTTTTTATTACCTTTTCACGTATATTTCTACTTGCGGCTTTAACGCACTACTTATTATAAATGGGGATTCATTGATGAAAAAATATTTTTTTACATTCATTTTGAATATGCTCCTATGTTTGCCATTAAGCGCGGTGCACGTGTTTGGTGGCGAGTTAGAGGCCATTAATATTGGTGGTGATAACTACAAATTTAGACTAACCACTTATATCGATTGCTCGCGTGTTTCGGGTATGCCCTCATCACAAAGTTTTGAGGTTTATAACTCTTCTAATGCCTTAGTAAGGATGATCACACTCAATATAATTCTAAGAGACACGCTGCCAGTGATACAAAATGTTTGTGCCACCTCTATAGCAGGCACATGTGTGGGACGAGTAGTTTTAGAAGGCACCGATGTGCTGCCATTAATTACGGGCGGATATACTTTGGCATACGGCAGTTGCTGCAGAAATTCGAATATTACCAATATGATTTCGCCGGGGGCAACCGGACAGGTTTATGTGCTAAAACTACCTGGAGATGAATTGGTAAACAGTAACAACAGTGCTCCTGTTTTTAATAGCTTACCCCCTTCAGAAATTTGCACCAATATGCCCATGAGTGTTGACTTTTCGGCCACCGATGCAGATGGAGATTTACTTAAATATAGATTGGCTAACCCGTATGGTGATGTAAGTGGAGGTTCTACCACTACACCACCAATTCCAACTGTATTATTTAGTGCTCCTTACACAGCTGCCGATCCATTGAATTCAAATATTCAAATAGATAGCTTAACAGGAGAGATTACAGGTACACCCAAAAGCATAGGCCTTTTCGTAATTGGTGTGGTGGTAGAAGAATACAGAGGAGGAAAATTAATAGGTTCAAAAATTC
>CAMDPJ010000126.1 GCA_945903925.1 Chryseobacterium gleum | reverse complement strand
TTGTAAAACATTTTGCGGACACCCAATCAAGTGTATATTCTTGTTTTCTTTCGATAGTAAATCCTCTTTAAAAGAGAAATCGTTGCTCCACGAGTTGAGGTATTTTCTAAGGAAAAATCCAGCTTCCTGATTTCTATTGTGCAAATAATATTCATCGCTATCCCACAATATTTCGGCCCAACCAGCCTTGATGCTTTTTTGAATTATTTTTTCTTCTGAAGGTGTTAAAGCGTTGAGTCCGGCAAAGATAACCTTACTCCATTTCGTATTTTCAAAATCATTGTATTCACTTGCTTTTCGGTAGGCTTGTCCGCTACTCACCAAATTATCTTTGGCCAACGATTCATTCAGCACCGAGTAATATAATTTTAAGTTTTGCCAAAATCGCAAATACTCTTTTTGAAAATCGCTTATGGGCTGTCCATCCACATTCCAAACCTCCAAAGCTCTTGTTTCATTAATGTAATTGAAGAACTTTTCGGGATTCACCAAATGTTGGTCAACGGCATCGAAATCGGCCAATAGCGCAGGAGCCCAGTTTAAAAAATCGTTGAAGTCATCTCTGTCATCGGCAGGGGTGGAAGCAACATAAACCTTATAAAAATGCAGAGTCAATTCAAAAGAAGAAATCGAATTGCTATTGCTTAACTCGCTCATGAAATCATCCATAGAAATGATTTGTGGCGCCCAAATGGTTTTGTTAAACACCTTGGCTATTTCTTTTTTTAAAAACAAGCCAGCACGTTTGGTAGGCAAAACCACACAAATCTTTTCGGTCGATTGTGGGTACTGTTGAAATATATGTTGCGCTACGCGATTTAAAAAAGAAATCATTATTTTAGAAAAATATACCTGAGCTAAAGTATAAAATTATGACGAAGCATTTTGTAAAATTATTGTTTGCAGCAACACTTGTTGTAAGTTCTTGTTGCACAGGTGAAGGAGGAGGGAGTTCTGTAGTAAGCGGAAAGGTTTATCATCATGAGAAGCCCATTGCCAATGCTAAAGTTTATGTGAAGTACGATGCTAAAGATTTGCCTTCTACCGATGTTTCGGTTTACAACCAATCTGTAACAGCTGGTGCCGATGCTTCTTACAGCTTAAGCGGATTGAAATGTGGCGATTATTATATTTATGCAACGGGTATAGATGATGCTTTAGTTTCTCCTGAAGATGTTGTTGCGGGAGGTTTGTATGTTAAGATTGGTAAAGACGGCTCTGTTGTAGAGAAAGATGTTTATGTTGCTGAGGCAGCACATGTGCATTAATTCTATTTACAAAAATACGTCCACATTCCATGTTCAAATTCAATGAGTTCTATTTCCTTTTCATCGTTGCTTGAATCATAAGTTTTGGCTTTATCGAAAACAAAACTTTCTTTGTAAATAGTAGAACTAAAATTACGGAAGAAGAATAGGTCATCTAATGTTTTTACTCTTGAGGAGAGAGTTTCTTCTTTTATTTTTTCCTTTGCCAAATGCTCGCGAATATAAGGCCAGTAAATCCAATATAAATCGGTAGTGTCTTTTGTAGTTTCATTAATTATTACCGGACAAATTCCTATGATTCTTGATTCGAAAACATAGCGTTGGTTGTCGGTAAAAATATCTTCTTTTATTTTGTACCCAACTATCTTTGTGTTCTTTAACGTAATGTCTTTTGATGAAATGGCTTGCTTGAATTCATCATCTTTGTAGATTTTTACAGAGTCGTTTAAGGGTGTTTTTTGAAGCACTTTAAATAAAGCATCATTCTTAAATAGTGCTGGATTGTTTTTACTATCAATGGTTCTCCAAATTCTTTTTGCCCAAACAACATTTTTTTCGGTGATAGGGAAGTCGTCGATGAAACCTTTACGGTTGTAATTTAAATTGTACTTTAATGTGTCTACATTTTGGTATTTGCTTTTGAAAGAAAAAGGGCTGGTGTATTCGAGTTGCACCAATATTTTACCAGTGGTATCCCAAACCGTCCATAAACCTGTTCTCATGTTATTGTCGAAATCACCTTCAGCTAATTTATTTCCGTTTTTATAATAAGAGGTATAGTGACCGTCAAAACGTCCATCAATTTTATGGTAAACACATTTTACTTCTTCGTTCTCGAAGGTGAATTCATTGTTGTTTGCAACCAATGAACTTAAGCTAAAAAATAAGACAACAGCAAGTAAAAGTTTCATACAATGTTTTTGATACAATGAAAAAAAATAGAAAGGTTACAATCCAATTTATTCCGCAGGTTCCACGCCAATAGTATCGCTCTTTTTAGCTTTGCTATTCTTAGGATTACGCGCATCTAAATTCGTTTTCAAATACCATTTATTGTTCTTCAAAACAAAACCATCGTAGCTAAAATCGGGAGCGTAAAAAGCGTAAGTTCCTTTGTAGTTCTCATCGCTTGGCGCCAAGTGATCAAACACAATCATACCTAAATCTCTATTGAAGGTTAGCGACATCGATGCTTGTGCAGAATGTTCGTAAATCATTCTCGATTTTAAAGCTTCGGCTTTCACCTTTTTCTTCTTTACGGGAGGTGCATTTTTCTTGGTTTTTGTTTTTTTCTTTTTGGCGGGCTCTGCACTTTCTTTAAATACTGCTGCGCCAAACTGCGGTTTGCCATTTAAGCCAAAAGTAATAGGTTCAATCACTCTTTTTTTGGTAAGCCAGTCGTTGGCATCAAATCCCAACAAAAGATAGGTGCTGTTTCCTTTAATTTTTTGAGGCACTATTTCGTAATACAAAATGCCATACCAGGTAGAATCGTCGTAAGTGCTAAAAGCTGCAATGTCTTTCTCGTTGTCTACCAAACTATACACATACATCTTTTTCGATTTTTTATCGAAGTATTGCGTAAAGCCAAAATAACTAAAAATACCGTCGCCGTTCGCCACCATCCACGTGATGATGTTGTATTCTAAATCGGGCGCAGTTAGTTTGGTAATGTTATTAAGCTTTCTAAACTCATGCTTAAAAGAAGCAGGTTGTTCTAATGTTTTGTGTAAAAGTTGATGAAATTGGTTGTTCAAAGAAAATTTCAATTCATCGTCACCAGCAGCATTCAACATTTTGGTAGATATTTGAAGTAGCGAATCTTCCAGCACAGAAATTTCTTCTGCCTTAACAAAAGTAGCGAAGAATATAAATAAGATAATGAGTATTTTGTTCATGCTTGCAATATAAAGCAAAAACCCCGCTCGTATTGTGGAGCGGGGTATCTATTTTATTAACAGCGTACTTATTATAAGTGTAAGAAAGCTTTCTTAGCTAACAATATTTCTTCTGTTTCTCTGTGTTCAGGATCATCTACGCAGCAGTCAACCGGACAAACAGACGCACATTGAGGCTCATCGTGGAAACCTTTGCACTCAGTACATTTATCGTTAACGATATAATATACATCACTTGCTTTAGGTTCGTTCGCAGCGTCAGCTTGGTATGAGTTACCTGTTGGTGAAGTTACATTTCCTTTAATTGAGGTGCCGTCGGATATTCTCCATTCAACTCCACCTTCATAAATAGCATTATTCGGACATTCCGGTTCGCAGGCGCCGCAGTTAATGCATTCTTCTGTGATCATTATAGCCATGAGTCAACAATTATTGTGTTAATTTGTAGGCGAAAATACAAATAGTTTTGAATAAATGAATTTAGATAAAAGAATAAATTCTCTGGTGTTGTTGGGGAAGTCACTCGAAAAGGTCATGAAATCTCATAAAGGAGAGCCGGTTAAGCTTAATGAACACGAAGAGAAATTCCTTGCTGCTGCTCATTTATCGAAGAGCTACAACGGTTGGTTTTCTATCATGAGCGTGATGCAATCTGCAGAAGGTATTCAGCAGTTTTTACACCAAGAGAACTTAACAACTTTTGCGGCTAAATATGCCGCAGAGATGAATAAGATAAGCTCGCCCAAAAGGGTTTTGCTTATCATGGCCGGCAATATTCCCATGGTTGGCTTTCATGATTTGCTGTGTACTTTGTTGTGCGGCCACACAGCGGTGGTGAAGTCATCAAGCGACGATATGCATTTACTGCCAGCCCTAACAGAGATTCTTAAAAATATAGAGCCTTATTTCGCCGACAAAGTTGAGTTTATCGAGCGACCAATGAAAAATTTTGAAGCCGTGATTGCTACTGGTAGCGACAATTCGGCGAAGTATTTCGATTACTATTTTGGTAAATATCCCAATATCATTCGCAAAAACAGAATTTCTGTGGCAGTGCTCGACGGAACAGAAACAGAAGCTGAATTGAATGAATTCGCTAAAGATGTTTTTCAATATTATGGTTTAGGTTGCCGCAATGTATCAAAGGTTTTTGTGCCTAAAGGCTATCAGTTTAAAACCATGATAGAGGCTTTTCAAATTCAATTGCCTTACCTAGAAAACAACAAATACCAAAACAATTTAGAATATCAAAAGGCGGTAATGTTGTTGAATAAAGACCCTTTTATCGATGCTGGCTTCTTCTTCATGAAAGAGAATCCATCACCTTTCTCATCGGTGTCGGTGTTGCATTATCATCAATATGAAAATATACAAGAGGTTAAAGATTCAATCGCCGAATACAACGAGAAGATACAGTGCGTGGTGGGTAAGGTTGATGGTGCTTTGCCTTTCGGACACGCCCAATGCCCGGGTTTAAATGATTTCGCAGATGGAGTAGATACAATGAAATTTTTAGTTTCTTTATAGTATGGCTGAAATAGGAAAAATAAATACAATGAAAATCAACCGAGCGGTTGATTTCGGAGTTTACTTAGATGGTGGCGAAGAAGGAGAAATCCTAATGCCTAAAAAATATATTCCCGAAGGAAAGCAAATTGGCGATGAAGTAGAGGCTTTTGTTTACATGGATTCAGAAGACCGCCCCGTTGCCACCACCGAAAAACCTTTGGTGCAAGTAGGACAATTCGGCGCTTTAAAAGTTTTAGAAGTAAATGAGCTTGGTGCTTTCGCTGATTGGGGAGTGCTTAAAGATTTGTTGATACCCTATGCCGAGCAGCGCGAGAACCTAGAAGAAGGACAATCAGTGGTTGTTTATGTTTACCTAGATAAAGTGAGCCGACGAATTGTTGGTTCTGCCAAGGTGGAAAAATTTCTTGATACTTTCGCCTTAGATGTTGAAGAAGGCGACGAAGTAGATTTAATGGTATTTGGCAAAACGCCATTGGGCTACAAAGCCATAGTGAACGGATTACACACGGGAGTGCTTTACAAAAACGAAGTATTTAAGCCTTTGCGCATTGGCGATCAAATGAAAGGCTTCATCAAGAAAATTCGTGAAGACGAGAAGATAGATTTATCGCTAAGTAAAGTAGGCTTCGAACAATCTAAAGATTTAACCAGCATCATCATTGCTAAATTAAAAGAGAATGGTGGTTTCCTACGTGTAACCGATAAATCCAATCCCGATGTTATTTATCAGCTCTTTGGCGAGAGTAAAAAAACTTTCAAAAAGGCAGTGGGCCATTTGTATAAACAGAGAATGATTGAGATTGAGGAAGAGGGGATAAGATTGGTGGCGAAGAAGTAATTTCACGTCTGTTATTCAAGTGCTTCACGTAGGGGCCTTAATCAATTAATCTTATAATATACAACGTAAGCATCCGTCTAACCTGCATATTACCAATGCGACTATATTCCACCCTCACTTTTCCTTTGAGCTTTTGTTCCCCACATTTACTCTAAAAATTTTTGGCGAACTGGATCTATTTATCCTATTTTTGGTAAATAAAACAGCAAGTGAATGGCGAGGTTTATTATTCTTTTTCTACTCTATTCTGCAGCAGCAATAGCACAAGTTGATGTGTCAATCGATAAGTTTTCTGATGCTGCGTCTTTCTATGTTTCCTTTAATAATGGCAGTGGAAACGTGAGTGCAAGTAACAATTATAGCGATTTTGTTGCCGGTAACTCTAGCATGCAAATTGACTATTCTTTTAATACAGGTAACAACTTTTTCTTTACCGCTTTTAAAAACTATAGTACTGCTACTAAAGACTGGTCGTTCAACATCACCAAATTCATGCTTCGTTACAAAGGGGGAAATGCCAACAGCCAAATTAAATTAAGATTGTGGGAAGATATTAACCGCAATGGCAGCAATGATAGTGAAGATGAAGTATACGTTTGTACCGGACCTACTGGCGCACAAAGCTCTTGGACGCTTGCTCAATTCGAAGTAGCTAATTTTAGCAAACTCGTCGGCAATGGCAATGGTCAGCTTGATTTAAATAGAATTAGAGCCTACGATATCGCAGTAGAAAATATTTCAAATACGAGTCAGAACGCCCAGTTGCTCTTCGATGAACTTTTAATGCACAGCACTTATTCTCCGCCCCAAAACAACGGAGCGAAGTTAAGTGGATCTTTTGTGCAGTTATGGAATAGTAGTGGCTGCAATTGCGGTCAGTGGACAGTGCAGCAATGGAAAGATGAAATGCAAAAGATGAAAGATGTTTGTTTAAATACCTTGATAGTGCAGTACAGTGTTTATAACGATTTGGCATGGTACAGCAGCAGTAATTTAGCTTTTGTACAATACAAAGAAAGTACACTCAATAAAATATTTGAAGCCGCAGAAGAAAAAGGAATAAAAATTTATGTGGGATTGTATTTTGATGAAAATTGGAACAACGCCGATAAAAATTTGAATGCCACCTACAGTAATTTGCTTGTTAAGCACCAACAAGTAATCAATGAATTACACAATTCATTTGCTCTCAATACTTCTTTTAAAGGTTGGTATATGCCGCAAGAAATAAATGATTTAGAGTGGCAGAGCAATAGCAACAAGAACTTGCTGTTCAATTGGCTTCAGGATGTAGCTTCTTATGCACACAGCAAAGATGCCTCAAAGAAGGTGATGATTGCGCCTTTCTTCAATTTATGGATGCCTGCCGATGTTCTTAAAGA
>CAMDPJ010000125.1 GCA_945903925.1 Chryseobacterium gleum | reverse complement strand
GCAGTTTAACGGTTGATAAAATCAAAACTCTTGAGGTATCTATTTTAGTTTCATCTACCAAACGAGCGTTACTTAAATTGCTTACTAAGCCCGCTATTCTAGCTTCCATTAAGCCTTGTGCTTCTTTGGCAGCGTCGTACTCAGCATTTTCCGATAAATCACCTTTATCTCTTGCTTCGGCAATTTGTTGAGTAATCTTTTTGCGCTCCACTGTTTTTAAGTAGTGAATTTCATCTTTCAGCTTTTGCAATCCTTCTTGCGTAAAATAAATTGTCTCAGACATAATGGTTCTTTTAAAAGGTATAAACGAAAAAGAATCCCAATTTCTCGAGATCCCCTTCTAGTTGTATAGTAGCAAAAATACGAAAAAATATTGTCTAAAAGCAAATTCTTGCCCCAATACTGTGCACACCTTGAAACGGATTGGTGTTTCGGTAAGAGTAATCGAAAGCAAATAAGGTTTTTTCCTTGTAAGGCACTTCAATACTGAAACCAGCTGTTGGTCCGGTTAGCGCCGTCGTTCTCGTTTTAGAACTAAATACGCCTTCTTCATAAACATAGCCTGTGCGCACCATAAATATCTTCTTAAAGCGGTATTCTACACCCAAGCAAAATTGGTCTTTGGCAAAGGCGTTTGAAGTAAATGCTCCGCTGGTGAAGATTTGATGTTGTGTACCAATATCAAAACGATAATGTGCACCAATATTCATTAACAGAGGCAATTCAAATGGTTGTGATCGCGATTGTAAAGTCACCTCATCGTCGCTTCCTGTGAACTTAGCTTTAACAGCTAAACCATCTCCGTAATAGCGCATTTTCGGACCAACATTCCTGAGCGACATACCAAAGCCAATTTGTTTTTTGCTTCCTGTGGTATATTGAATACCAGCGTCTATCGACATGCCGAGTGCTTTTATATTTGCAATTTGTTCTGATATCACACGAGCGGTAATGCCCCCTGAAATGCTGGAGGTAAATTGCCGGGCGTAGGATGCGCCAATGTTCATGAATTGCGGACTATAAGTGCCTATTCCTCCTTCGGGTAAATCGGTGGTGGTGATTTGAATTTGTCCCATATTTAAAGACATAATTCCTAAAGCGATGAAGTTTTTTTGTCCGAGTTTCTGACTAAATCCAAAGCTATTAATACTTATGCCCGTGCCCATTAACCAAGCTGTTCTGCAAAAAATCAATTCAGAATTTTTGGTTTTAGCGAGTCCGCCTATATTTAAAAATTGTGATTCCAATCCTTCGGTCATTGAAATGGTAGAGTTGCCGGCACCCGATGAACGTGCGTAAGGATTAATAAGCAATTGCGTTGCACCCGCTTGTCCGGCTCTATCGCCATTGCCCGCAAAGGTATTGCTCGCCAAAACAAGAACCATTAATATGTTTAAAATATACTTCATTAAAAAGTGCTTAAATCTGTTTCGCGCATTACACCAAACCATTTCAATATTTTTTCGCCAACACCTTCAACTTCAACATGTACTATATACATTCCAGAAGCGATGGGAACTCCAGCGTCATTGTCTAAATTCCAAACTACATCGCTGCTTGTTCTATCGTCTTTTTGAAAGGTTTTCACCAATGTTCCATTAAGTGTGTAAATGCGGATTTTACATTTGTCGGGAACGTTAACAATCTTCACAATTCTATCCAGTTGGCGGCTCTCATAAGAAGAAAAACCATAGTAAGGATTGGGCACAATGTTTATCTTTTCTAAAGATTCTTTGGCTGTGGTATTGTCGTCGTTAACGGTTTTAATATCGGCAGTATTGAAAGAAAATTCGGGCAATTTACCAGCATCTTTAGCATAAGGTTTAGCAACGCGAAGTTTAATAAATACATCAGAAGGAATGTAGCCCAGCACCGGGTTAGCCATTGGGTAAGGAAAAACCCAAGTAATGTCTTTAATCACTTTTGTTTTGCTTGCTGGATTGTTAGACGCCATCAAATTATGGTAATAAGCTCCTTGATCGTAATTAGGTGCAAGGTTATCATTGCTTTGAAAAACAAAAATTCCATGCATTCCACCAAAATAAGCGTCGCCAGGGTATAAAGTATCTGCACTAGGATTGATATCAATATTTACAGGATTCCATTTCATGTCTTTACCATTGGTAGAGGAGCGACTTGAATTTTCACCAAAAGCCATGTTTAGTCTTACTCCTGTTTCTACATTGATAGCATAACCGGGAAACCAGCCCATACCAATGGTTCCTGAATTGTCGGCATTTCCATTTTGATCTACAGAAGTGCTCTGTCTTAAATCGAGTTTACCAGCATTGCCAATAGTGGCCGCTGCCGAATCACAAGTTTCTAAAACGATACAACGTGTCCATTTCGATTTGTCTTTGGTGATTACAATATCTACTGAGCCAATATTGAACATTTTATTGGCGTTGATGGCTGGCGACCAATTCCAGGCCGGACCGTTTTCATCAATACTCGTTAAACGATAGGGAGCGATGAGTCCGTCTACCACTTTTTCATAATCTTGGTTAGGGTCGAGTTTTGTTGTTTTATCTGCACCTGGCGTTAAGTCATTGTCGCCCAATCCCGATTTAATCCAATCCATATAAAAGGTTGAACCATCTAAGTCTTTCACGCCCGTTAGCCATTGAATGCCACTTCCATCTTTACCAAAAGTCATGGTTGAACCAACATATCCATTGGTAGTCGATTTAGCATCAGACGGACCAAAGGCTTGCATAGCAGTTACCGATAATCCCCATTTGGCAATGATTTGTTCGTTGGCCGTTTTAAGTGTTTGATGCGCATAAACGGTATCGTTTTTTTCGGCATGAATCAACATCCAATAGGCATCTGTTAAATCATTGGGAGTGATAGTATCCAATATTTTAAAGGTGAAATTACCATCGGGAACACTTAGCGGATTCACCACCTTAATATTTACCGGCGCCCCATCGTTGTTGTAGGTTAGGGTAGAAGTTGATCCGTTTACTAAAATATCATTGATGGTACTTTCGCTTAAATTGATGAATTCGCCACCAAAACCTTTACCACTTAAACGAGTCATTTTTGGCTGTAAACCATAAGTCGCGTTCATAATGGTACCATTGTTTTGTGCTGTTGGGTCGTGGGGTGTGGCTTCGTATGTTTTTACATTCCTTCGTCCGGCTTTGTAAGGTTTCTTCTGTCCGTCGTAACTAGAACCGTTGCTATAACTAAATGTTTTAAAGTTATTATGACCATAAGCCACCGCGATGTAGTAGTAAGGTTTATGATTGATTAAAGTGGGATTTCCGGCGCTAAATTTATCTTCGGCAACCACAAAACTGTGAACAATTCCTTTGTTGTTTCCTTTCACCATTTCTACTGGCACCAAGGTTCCTAAATTTTCATCTGGCGAGAAGTTTACCAATTGCGATACATTGTCGGCTAAATCACATTGAGCCACCAATCGTGCTTTGGTTGCATCGGTTAATTCTGATGCCGAAATGGTAGCATCTTTCAATTGAAAAATTTGATAGCCTTGGAAACGATATAGAGTGTCGTAGCCATTCAATCCTGTGGGGTCAATCAAAGGGTCTTTCTCTTTGTATTTTTCTAAATAATTGTTTGATGAATTTTTGTTTTCAATGGTGAGGATGAGTTTGTTGTTAAGCTCTTTGATGGTTAAATCGGGAGCGTCGGGGCCGTTCAATACTTTAAAATTATTATCGAAAAGAGCTTGAGCTTTATCATCGGCCAGCTGCAGTGCTTGCACCGATGCCCAAGCCGAAGAGCCTTGTGCAGCGCGTGCCCAAACTGCTCCCACAGTAACCGTATTTACTTGTCCCGATTGCAAAGTGAAAGGTCCGGCAGAAATAATAAATCGCAAATCACTAGGTATATCACCTTCTCCTTTTTGCGACCAAGCACCGCCATAATTAGGGTCGGTGTTGTCTGGAAAAGCAAAGTTACTACTGTTGCCATTCGTTCCACCGCCCGATGGCCATCCATTGCCTTCATATTGCAAATGAGAACCATCTTTCCACACATTTTTAAGGTAACTGTAATAATGGGTAGCGTTGGAAGGATTTCCCATATCGGTCATGTCATTGCGATAGTACATGAAATTCGACATGATGATTTGCTCACCCACTTCGTCGGTGGTGCCATCGCGGTCGTTGTCGATACCGTCGTTGGCATCGGCCTTCGGCCCTTGGAAAAAATCTACCCCAACAGCAGGGGGCGATTGGCCATAGCCATTACTTCCCATATCTGCTGCATCGTTGTCATCGGCATTGTAGCAATAGCCCAAACCACGCGCAACATCACAACCTATATAATCATCTCTAGGCCCTCCTAAATCGGGGTCAACCCATTGTCCGAAATACGTTTCGTTCATTGCGAAACTCGATTTATTCTCAATCACATAATTGTAGAAAGTCATGTTGTTTACTTCGTCATCGGTGCTAAAAGCAAAAGCTTGCGCTTTAATTTGCAGTCCGATAGGCTGCCCTTTGGTTTCTGTATGAATATTACCTACATCGTTAATAACCCACCAAATAGATTCATCTCCATATAAAACATTATTAGAGTTGCCTTGAGTTCCCGATAAATCGAAATTAGGATAATCACCTTTTGCCGGATTGTAAACATTGTCGCCATCGGCATCGTGAAAAGGGGCTAAGAAATAATCTTGATTGTAGGCCGTGTTGCCGTGAGCAGGCCAACTTAACATAGATTCGGGAATGGCAGGATTTAATCCCGAGTTGAAATCGGCCACATAATTTTCTACCTCTTTTCTGTTTACTTTGTAGTGTTTGTCGTATTGCAAACAAGCCGATTTATCGGTGCTTGCTGTTGCATTACTTACCGGTCCAGGCCAAAAATCATTTCCGTTTTGGCGATAGGTCATGGCTGCCACTTTTAAATTTCCGTTGATGTCTTTTCCGCCAATCCATAAGGCACCAGAGAAAAGAGAACTAACACCACCACCTTTAGGAATCTCGTATTCTGGCGATTTATTTAAATCCCACCACATATCGCCACCACCTAAAATTCTAACGCGCACATTGTTTAAACTCAAATCAATTTCACTAGTAGCAGGGTCGCAATCGGCAGCTTTATATACGCCTGTATTGCTGCTGTTTTGTGGAACAAAGCCAACGTTTTCGCGCGCAAAAAGAGCAAACGATAGTAGCGCTGCGCAAAGGGTAAGTGTATGTTTTATTTTGTGTAAGTCCATATCTAAAAATTGTAAATAACACCCAAGCGCAAAGTGCGAGGCATGCTGTAGTTGTTCGGACTATTAATTAAAATCGAATATAAATCGATGAAAGACTGAGCGTTTACTTTGGAATTTATTTCTTGTTGAGAGACTGAGGCCGTAAGGAAACCATCATCATTGGCATTGCCTGTATAGCGATACACGTGTAAAATATTTCGAGTATTGAAAAGATTGTTTACTGTAAAGTAGGCATTCAATACCGTTATTTTTTGCTTCTCATCTTTATCACCAAATTTTAATATAAAATTTTTATCGATGCGTGTATCCACTCTAAAATTCCATGGTAAGCGAGAGCCATTGGGTTGGCCACTTAAGGTGTGGCTCTGACTCTTTGTTAGCGCTGCATCTTGAGTGATGTTTGATTGACGTGAATATGGAGCTCCAGAACCCGCTCTAAACATAAAATTTGCACCCAATGCGGCTAAAATTTTTCTACCCCAACTAGGTCCTAGGTAATTTTTCCCTCTACCATACCGGTAATCAACCTCAAGATTAATGTTGTGCCTTCTGTCGAAATCTAAAGGAACAATAGTTCGTAAATTAGGAGAGCCTGAGTTTAGAAGATTTATGCTACTAACAGAGTTAGAACCTGTTCCTTCTGCAAATTGCAGGGTGTAGTTGGCGTTTAATTTTAGGTTATTTATTCTTCGTTGTTCGAAATTAAACGATATTCCTTTTACCGTACCAAAATCAATATTTCCAAAAGTGAGATAATTCACTGGGTAGGCATATTGAATAGGCATTAGCTGCACCATGTCTTTAATTTCGCGATAGAAAGCAGAAATGGTGATGGCCGATAAGCTGCTAATACTTTGTGCAAAACCCAATTCGTAATCGGTGGTTTTTTGAGGCTTAAGATTAGGATTGTTTAAGACAGCCCCCACAGAGTTTTCCATGAATAGGTAATTCATGGGGTTGTTTCGTGAGCTAAAGGCATCCGGTCTTTGTGCCAATATATCATAATGTGCAAAGAAAATAGCCTCTGCAGAGATGGGGAAAGAAAAAGAAATACGTGGCATTAAAACATATTGCGCTTCATATTTTTTGAAAGAACCATCAACATTAAAATTAGATGATTTTACGTTTTCCTTAGGGTTAACAAGGTAAGGAGTAATGCTCCCGCTTTTGGTAGAAGAGGCAATGATGGCTGGGTCGCTAACAGCCGTACCCACGCTGTTGTACCATTTGTTATTTTCATCGCGAAAGCCCACTGCTGTTTTGTTGGCGGCATCCATGTCGTCGATATACACTTTGTAATCATCGCCAACAGAAGATGGAATAGCAATGCCTTCGGCTCTAGCTTCTGCAGCGGTTTTAATAGGATATAACGAGTATAAATCGCGAGGAACCATTTGGTTGGCGTCGTATCTATCCAATCGCAAACCAACATTAAAAATCATGTCTTTGAATGTGAACTTATCTTGAATATAACCAGCGATGTAGGTAGGCATAAAGCCAGCAATATTTCTTTGCATGGCATTTCTATCGTCACTTTGGTTAAAGAAATCTTTAAACGAAGTGCTTGAATTTAGGGGGTTACCTTGGTAGTCGTAACCGTAGTTGTAGCCTAAAACACCGTTGTTTCCGTTTTGCATAAGTTCGTCGGGAGTGAACATGTTTAAAGATAAATCGTTTGGTGTTAAGTTGTCGATATCTACAAACTCGGTATTGCTTTTCCCCAGAGCTGTTCTCAAGTTT
>CAMDPJ010000124.1 GCA_945903925.1 Chryseobacterium gleum | reverse complement strand
TGCTTTAGACACTTCCGTACCATCCACTTCCTTATCAAAACGAACGATATACGTTCTTCCTCCTGTAAAATCAACACCATAATCGAACTGACGAACTGCAATAAAAGCAATGGCCAAAACAGAAAGGGCAATTGATAAAGCATAAGCTTTTTTCTTATTGCCTATAATCTTATAATTCGCGCCCACCATGAAGTTTTCGGTAGACTTGGTAGCGAAAGAAATATTTTTACCTTTTTTAAGAAGGTACTCAAAAATGATTCTCGAAATAAACAAGGCAGCAAACAATGAAGTAAGGATACCAATAACCAAAGTTTGCGCAAAACCTTCAATAACACCTGAACCGAAGTACCATAGAATAACACCTACAATAAGATGCGTAAAGTTGGAGTCGATAATCGCACTCATCGCATGCTTGTAACCATCGCTCAACGCAAGTTGCACTCCTTTTCCGGCACGCAATTCCTCACGAATACGCTCATAAATCAATACGTTGGCATCTACCGACATACCCACGGTAAGCACGATACCGGCAACACCAGGAAGGGTTAATGATATTAAAGGGAAGGCCGCGAGGGCACCCATAATAAAGAATATATTGGCCAACAAAGCAATGTTGGCAATCCAACCCGCTTGTCCGTAAAAGAAAGCCATAAACACCAATACCGCTAACAATGCAATTAAGAAAGAAATGAAACCAGCTTGAATTGACTCTTCACCTAATGAAGGTCCAACATAAGCCTCTTCAACAATTTTAACCGGAGCTGGGAAACGACCTGCATTCAATACTGTAGCTAAATCATGATTCCACCCGTCTTTACCCCCACCGCCAGAAATTTGCGTGCGGCCTTCTTTAATCGGACCGTCGTGTGCTGTTGGCGCAGAGAATACTAAACCGTCCATTACAATGGCAATCGGACGTTGAAAATCGAAAGATGTTTGGGTCATATCAGCCCATTTTTTCATCCCTGTGCCATTGAAAGTAAGAGAAACAACTGGTTTTCCATCTGAAGGGTCATTTTCTGCAACAGCATATTTAATAACATCACCAGTTAAACCTCCTAAAGCAGCACCTCTTTCACCTCTCAAGAAGTAAGTGGTAGCAAACTGAACTTTCTTCTCATCTGAAATAATTTCACTTCCCCAACCCAACATAAAGTTTTTAGGAAGGATTCCTTTTGCTTTAGCTAAATTGAAATAGAAATTAACTTTAGGGGTATCGGCCAATAGAACCGCAAAATTCGAATTACTGAACCCTCTTAGTTTAGCCAACAAAGGCTTTTTAGTCATATCGTCCTCTTTGGTCTCGTCAACCGCAGAATCTTTAACTACCTTTTTAGCAGAATCTGGCTTTGCATTTTTGTTTTGAGAAACCAAAGCACCCACAACATTGTCCTTTTTAGTCGTGTCAGCTAAAACTTCTTTTTTCTTAGCCTCACCGTAAAGTTGCTCATAAGCATAAGCCTCTCTGTCGGCTTCCTCGATATTAACATCTAAATCTTTAATAGAATAAGTATCCCAAAACTCTAAGTTGGCAGAACCTTGTAATACTCTTCTTACTCTTTCAATATCTTCAACACCTGGTAAATCAACCATGATTCTACCCGATTTACCCACTCTTTTGATAGAAGGCTGAGCAATACCAAATTGAACAACCCTTGTTCTTAAAACTCTAAACGACTCGTCGATAGCCTTATCTGCATAGCCTTCTAAGTAAGCAACTGCATCTTTATCTGCAGCGTCATCGCCCAATTCTTTGCTATTGTCTTGATTTTTGAAAAGAGAAACAAACGATTGTTTGATTTTTCCTTCTTTTGATAAATCTTGGTAAGCCGTATAAAATATATCTACATAATTACCAGCACTGGTCTTTTTAACTTCGTTTGCTTTCGCAATAGCCATTTGAAATTCGGGCGTTTGAGCATTTGCTCCAGCCAATTGACGGACCAAGTTTTCTAAGGCGATTTCTACTGTAACACTCACCCCACCGCGTAAATCCAAACCTAAGTTAATCTCTCTTTCTTTACATTCCTTGTAGGTGTATTCGGCACCCAAAAGATTTAAAACCACTTCACTTTCTTTGGCTTTAATGGCGCTTCTGTATTTCTCGGCGCTATTACCAGCCTTGGCTTTAGCGTCGCCCTCAACGCTTTTTGTTTTAAAAGTGAAAGTGAGTTCGTAAACACAAACAAGTACCAATATAATGGTCAAAACCTTAAGAATTCCGCTATTTTGCATAAAAAATCAGTTCTATTTTATTTTAAAGGAGGCAAATATAAATTATAGCAAATGATTTAACAAACACTAATTTCCAACAATATTTTAGGCTTATTCAAAAGGCAAAAAGATAGCAATTTTATTTTCCTTCACATCTATTTTTTAGTATCTTTCGGCTATGAGGAATAAGCCTTTGATGCTTTTATGCTATTTGTTTTTTGTAGCGCAATTTTATTGCTCAGCGCAGCTCCAATTCTACCCAGCTATCTCCATTCCGGTAACAAATGGTAATGATAACTTAACAAACGCATGGTCGGGTGGCCTCAATAACGCCCAAGTTTCTAACGTAGATTTAAACCACGACGGAAACAAGGATTTATTCATTTTCGATAGAGCAAGGAATTTTCCTTCGGTGTTTCTTAGCAATGGTATCAATTACATTTATGATCCTTCTTATTCGGATAGTTTTCCAAAAATGACAAGTTGGGCATTTTTAATCGATTTCAACAACGACGGCGATGCTGATATTTTCACCTCCAACGCCACCTTAACCCAAAACAAAAATTCATTTAGAGTTTACCAAAACACAGGTGCTCCCCAACTAGAATTCACTTTGATAAAGGAAGAAGTAAAATCTAAATACTACAGCAACAGCAGCACATTGTATGTCACCGGTAGCGATATTCCTGCCTTTACCGATGTTGACAACGATGGCGATATCGACTTACTCACCTTTGATGTAACTGGCGGCTCGATAGAATTGCATTCTAATTATTCTCAAGAGCTTTATTCTAATTCTGATAGCGTAAATTACGTGTTAACCAATGCCTGCTGGGGAAATGTGCACGAAGATCCTTTTTCAAGTGCACTCACCTTAAACCAAACTTGCGCTCCCATAAGCCTTAAAACAGAACTCCATGCGGGTTCTACTTTATGCGCTTTTGATTACGACAATGACAATGACCAAGATGCTCTAGTGGGTGATGTATTGTTTAACGGACTCACCTTTGCCAGCAACGGAGGAAATGCAACAAATGCCAACATCACTTCTCAAGACGCAAGTTTCCCCAATTACAATACACCCATTAACATCAATTCATTTCCCGCAGCATTTATTGCAGATATCGATCAAAACTCGAAAAAAGATATTTTGATTTCACCCAACAATAAAAACGACGAAAACCACAATTGCTTGCAATACTACAAAAACACATCAAACAATGCTACAGGCCATTTTGAATTGCAACAAAAAGACTTTTTAGTAAACACCATGCTCGATTTTGGAAGTGGCGCTTACCCCGTTTTCTTTGATTACAATAATGACGGACTACAAGATTTAATAGTAGCTAACGATGGGATTTACGATGTGAATCAAAGCAAACAAATTGGAAAAGTAGCGTTACTCCTCAACACAGGAACAAGCACCAACCCATCTTTTAACTTGGAAAACACCGACATGGATACGCTTTCTCAGTACAACATCCCCTCAATGAAACCTACCTTCGGCGATTTAGATAATGATGGAGACGAGGATATGTTGATTGGCGCGTTTAACGGACAAGTGCATTATTTCAAAAATATCGCTGCAATTGGCAATAAAGCAAATTTTGTAATTGAAACGCCTATTTACCAAAGCATTGATGTAGGTGCCAACTCCGCACCAGTTCTATTCGACATAGACAACGATGGCTTGCTCGACCTTATCCTTGGCGAACAAGATGGCAATTTAAATTATTACAAAAACACAGGCTCTGCCTCTGCACCTATTTTCACTTTACAAAGCAACACCTTCGGAAATATTAATGTGAGTGAAAATTTCTTAAGTGGATACTCTGTTCCCTTTTTATACAAAAACAGCAATAACACCGAACTACTCGTTGGATGCGCCAATGGCAGCATTCAGCATTTTATTAATATTGATGGGAATTTAAACGGAGCCTTCACTTTAGAAAATACATCATTCTCAAATATTCATGCTGGAATTCAAAGCTCTTTAGCGATGGCTAAAATAACGGGCGACGACAAATACTTTTTGGTGGCTGGAAATAAAGCAGGCGGACTCCAACTTTTTTCTGAAATAAAAAGCAACAATGTAAATGAAATTGTAAATACTTATTTGCTGCATCAATTTTATGCGAATCAAAAAATTCACCTCTCTTTCCAAGAAAACATTCACTTACAAGATATTTCCATTTACAACATCTTAGGTGAAGAAGTGATGCGAAAATCTTTATCTGAAAATGAAAAAAACATCGATGTTAAACCACTCGCTTCTGGCTGCTACATTGCCAAAACTAATTACATTCTAAACGGAAACAGCTATTTTGCATTTTTGAAATTCGTGCAATAGTAAGAATATTTATTGTAGTTTTTCATTTCTCCTGATGCTCTCAGTCATTTATGGAAATGAAAGTACAGACAATTTGATTTTGAATTTGACTGTAGCAGATAAAATAGACAGAATAATACCGTCTTTCCCTAATTATTTTCGTTGAGGTAATCCTGAAATAAAAAATGATGAAAATTACCAAAATGGGAAATATTTCGTATATTTGTAAGTAATATATTAAAGATGAATATATACAACAAGAGTTCGCTCATTGAATTTTATAAAAAGCACGCAGATTCAAAAATACCTTTTGAAATTTGGTATGAGGATATTACGGCTAAAAGCTGGAAAACTCCAAACGAATTAAAAAAGGCATATGGTGGTAGTATAAGTATTTTGAAGAACTATCGAGCAGTATTTGATATAAAAGGAAATGATTACAGGTTGATTGCCGAGATTAATTATGAGCATGGTTGGATTTTTATAAAGTTTTTGGGAACACATAAAGAATATGATAAAGTTGATGCAAATACGGTTGATTTATATAAAAGAAAAAAATAGGTAGTGTATGAAAGTAGAAGTAATAAAAACAAAAAAGCAGTACCAAACCTCTTTAGAGCGTTTTGAAGAAATCTTTTTAGCAAAATCTAATACCGAAGAAGGTAAAGAGGCTCAGCTTCTTGCGCTGGTAATAAAAGATTACGAAGACAAACATTTTGTTATTGAATCTCCTGACCCTGTTGAAGCTATCAAATATCGTATGGAACAAATGAATCTTTCTAAAAAGGAGTTAGGTGAGATATTAGGATATAGAAGCCGTGTAAGTGAAATTTTAAGTCGCAAAAGAAAATTAACTCTTGAAATGGTTCGTAATTTGCATGAGAAATTGAATATTCCATTATCATCATTGGTTCAGAACTATTAGATAATAGCTAAACTAATGAAGCTCGAAGCAGAAATATTTCGGGCTTTTTTGAGGTCAGGTCAAAAAGTTGGGGAGCAGGCACATTTAAGCAAGTAATTTTCCCAACCTAAAAAGGAAAAAAGAAACATCGGTAACACCAGTAGTTTAAATTAAATATTTAATACCTACCGTCCCAATTTTTCCTTTATATCTTATAACTGCTGGTATCATGGATGCTTAGGCATTTCCTTTCCTTCGAAGAACGACGAGTTAATTCACGCCTTTTCTTTGATTTAATGGCTTTGTATCGTATATTTATTCATAAATTTGTTGCCATGGAACCTTTACAACACAGAATAGATATACTTTCTAATTGGTTAAAGACAGCAGGAAATGAATCTGTTGTTACCCAGTTTGAACGCTTACAACAAGAATTAAATAAGGTTGTGGGATATGAAGTGGATGGTTCTCCAATCACTACTGCTAAACTATTGGTTGACATTGCCACTGCTGAACAACAAATAAGTGAAGGAAAGTTTACTTCTCACGATGATTTAGAAAAAGAATCTGAGAACTGGTAATGAATACATTCAAAATTAAGTGGTCGGAACTTGCCAAGTCCAACCTTAGAGATATCCACGATTATATTAAGTACAAGAAGCAATCTCCTCAGGTAGCATCCATTGTAAAAAAAGCTATTTTGGATGATGTTAAATCTCTTGAAACTCATCCTGAAAGATACCCACTTGAATTTTACATCAACGCTTTTACACACGAAAATTATAGATTCAAAACTGTTAAAGGTAGGTTCAAAATCATCTACCGTATTCAAGATTTCGATGTTAGAATAATTAGAATCTTTCATACCAGTTTAGATCCTGCGAAATTATTGGACATTGATTAAATAGAAAACCCATCCTCAATCGCTCCTCTCAATCCTTCCACAACTGCCATTCAAACATGATTCAATACTGCTTATTTACAACAATCAAACGTTTGAGTCTGCATTGATCTTTAAGCATAATTTTAAGTCTAAGTTTTCCAGCCTGGAATTGGGTAGCAAAAACAAGAAATTATTAGGTTTGGCAAAGAGGAATAACCTAGAATAAGGAAGAATTCAATACTTAACATTTAGCATCATAGCCTTTTATTTCTTAGGCCTTCCACTTTTCTTTTTGCTAAAACTTCTCCCTGTAATTTTTTCTATCTTTTTGATGAATTTAGAATCTCCTAACGGCTTTCCCACTTTAGTTTTATTTCTAATATTTTTCACCAATTCGTCATCTGCTTTTTCTCGCAAATATGCTTTCCAATCGTCAATTTGCAAATACTTATCAATAGAATCAAGTACTAATTTACCTTTTCCATTCAAATGGCATTTCATACTCGACCAATAATATCCATCTATTCTATTCACTATTCCTGCTCTTACTGGATTTAGCTCTACATATCTAATCGCTTCATATAAATGATCGCTATCTAGCGCACACGAAAAAAATCTACCTTGCCATAAATGTCCCGCTACTCCTCGCTTTTTATTGAAATACTGACTATAACGCATGTGTGTATCATTAAACAATTGCGCTAAACCTTTTTCCGATGAGGG
>CAMDPJ010000123.1 GCA_945903925.1 Chryseobacterium gleum | reverse complement strand
AATGAAAAAAGTAAGAATCATATTGTGGATTTTATTTGTGGTGGGCATCATCGTGGTGAGTGGTTTTGTGGAAAACGCCAACCAAGATGTGCGTTGCAAAAAAGTGAACATCATCATTGATGCTCCTTCTGGTAATTATTTTCTTGATGAAAAAGATGTGCGCACTGCGCTTCAACCGATTGCCGAAAAATTAGAAGGAAGGAAAATAAGAGATATTAACATTGGTGACGTAGAGAAGTTGATAAAAAATTTGGACCCGGTAAGTAGCGTTGAATCCTATGGTACTGTAGGCGGACAGTTATTTATTAACATTTCTCTGAGAAAAGTTTTGCTGAGAGCTATTCCACAACACGGGAAAGGTTTCTACATTGACACCACGGGAGCGCGAATGAATTGGCAGCCGAAGTACACAGCGAGGGTGATTATCGCCACAGGAAATTTTTCGAGATACTGTGGAAGCCTTGATAGTTCTTTGAGTGCGAAAAATGAACCCAAAATTATTAGGGATTTATTTGTTCTCGGAAAATTTTTCGAGGCCAATGAATTTTGGAAAGCATTTACCGATCAGGTTTATTTTAACGACAATGGCGATATAGAAATTGTTCCAAAATACGGTGATTTCAAAGTGGTGCTAGGCGACGCGTCTAATCTCGATGAGAAATTCGCAAAGCTTGAAAAGTTCTATAACGAGGGTTTGAACAAAGAGAATATTGATATGTATTCTGAGATTATTTTAAAGTTTAAGGGTCAAATAGTTTGTAAAAAGAAAGCGTAATGGAAGCTTCAAAAGTTATAGTAGGTTTAGATATTGGTACAACGAAAATTGTATGCATTGTTGGTCGTAGAAACGAATACGGTAAGATTGAGATTTTAGGAATGGGTCGTTCCGAATCGGTAGGCGTTACACGTGGTGTGGTTTCTAATATTGAAAAAACAGTTCAGTCTATTAAGACTGCCGTTACAGAAGCAGAAAATCAAAGTGGTATAGATATTCGTTCGGTGAATGTTGGTATTGCCGGACAGCATATTAAATCTCTTCAACACCGTGGTATCAAAATGAGAAATTCTTTGGAAGAAGAAATTTCTCAAAAAGATATCGATGCATTAATCGACGATATGTACAAGTTGGTGATGCTGCCTGGTGAAGAAATTATTCACGTTCTTCCACAAGAATATATAGTGGATAGCGAGGTTGGAATTAAAGATCCTATTGGTATGTCTGGAGTAAGATTGGAAGCGAATTTTCATATCATTACCGGCCAAGTTGCTGCCGTAAAAAACATTCATAAGTGTATTCAGAAAGCGGGATTGGAAGTGATGGAATTGATATTGGAGCCATTGGCTTCTTCTGAAGCTGTATTGAACGATGAAGAAAAAGAAGCGGGAGTGGTGCTGGTAGATATAGGTGGTGGAACAACTGACATCGCCATTTTTCAAGAAGGAATTATTCGTCACACTGCAGTTATTCCTTTTGGTGGCAATGTAATTACTGAAGACATTAAAGAAGGATGCACCATCATTAAATCGCAAGCCGAATTATTGAAAATGAAATTCGGTTCTGCTTTGGCAAGTGAGAATAAAGAAAATGAAATTGTTTCTATTCCCGGTTTAAGAGGTAGAGAGCCAAAAGAAATTTCTGTAAAGAATTTGTCGCACATCATTCAAGCCAGAATGGAAGAAATTATTGAGAACATTTATTACGAAATAAAAAACTCGGGCTACGAGAAAAAATTGATTGCAGGTATTGTGGTAACGGGTGGTGGAGCGCAATTGAAACATATCGGACAATTGGTAGAATACATGACTGGAATGGATACACGTGTTGGTTATCCTAACGAGCATCTGGCTAAAGGTGCGCAAGAGGTTACTTCTCCGGTGTTTGCAACGGGTGTTGGTTTAGTAATAAAAGGTTTGCAAGTAATAGACAAACAAAATGCTAACAAACCAAAAGTGGTGGAGGAACCAAAAGTAGCAGAAGAGAAAGCAGCAGAAGAGAAAGCGGCAGAAAAAATAGAAAATGATAAGAAAACAGCCGTTGCCGAACACAGTTCAAAACAGAAAGGTTCTTTCTTTGATAAGATTTTAAAAAAGGGAAAGGAATTTTTCGAAGAAGACGCGGAATAAAAAATTAGTTCATTGTTTAATGTTCAAAGTTCAATGTTAGCAGAACTCAAAATACACAGCTAACATTGAACATTAAACTTTGAACCTTGAACAAAAAAGAAAATATTACATTCAATTAAATAAAAAAATGATGATGCAATTCGATTTACCAAAAGACCAAAATTCAATCATTAAAGTGATTGGAGTAGGAGGAGGAGGAAGTAATGCCGTTAACCACATGTACCGGCAGGGTATCAATGGTGTTGACTTCTTAATTTGCAATACCGACCAACAGGCTTTGGATGCTAGTCCGGTACCAACTAAAGTTCAATTAGGTACTGCTCTTACCGATGGCAGAGGTGCTGGTTCTATTGCTGAAGTTGGACACAATGCTGCATTAGAAAACTATGAACAGATAAGAGAATTGTTACAAGGAACACGTATGGTTTTCATCACTGCAGGTATGGGTGGTGGAACAGGCACCGGTGCTGCGCCAGTGATTGCTCAAATCGCTAAGGAGATGGGCATTTTAACTGTAGGTATCGTAACTTATCCTTTCCAATTTGAAGGTAAAAAAAGAGCGAAGCAAGCCGAAGAAGGAATCACTCAATTGAGACAAAATGTTGATACACTTTTAGTAGTGTGCAACGACAAATTGAGAGAGATGTATGGTAATCTTTCGTTGAAAGAAGCCTTTGGTAAAGCCGATGATATTTTAACTACAGCAGCAAAAGGAATTGCTGAAGTAATTACGGTAACAGGATACATCAACGTTGATTTTGAAGATGTAAGAACAGTAATGAGCAACAGTGGTGTGGCAATTATGGGTTCTGCAAAAGCAACAGGAGAAAATCGCGCCTTGCTTGCAGTTCAAGAGGCTATGGCTTCTCCGTTGTTAAACGACAATAACATTAAAGGGGCAAACTATATCTTGTTAAATATCACTTCGGGCATCAACGAAGTTATGATGGATGAGATTGCGGAAATCACCGACTATATTCAACACGAAGCAGGTTCAACTGCTGAGATTATTTGGGGTACTGGAATGGACGAAACTTTGGGCGACAACATTTCAGTGACTTTAATTGCAACAGGATTTAAATCTAGCATGCAAGTAGGTTCTGAGTTGGAAGCTAAGCCAGCTAAACTTGTTCACGTGTTGACGAAAGATGAACCAGTTCAAAAAGTGGTTACTCCTTTGTTCGAAACTACTGCACCAGTGATTGCAGTTGTTGAGCCAGTGGTAGAAAAAATAGAATTGCCTGTTGAGCCAGTTGCTGCTGAAATTGAAACTCCAGAAGTAGAAGATGAATTTACTTTTGAATTTGAAGTGCCAAGACAGCAAGCAGAAGCGTTGCAAGAGCAAGTAACAATAAGCTTCAATATAGAAGAACCATTTGCTGAGCAAAATCAAGTAATTACTTTTGAAGAAGAAAATTCTTTACCTGCAGGTTGGGAAATTAAAACAGTAACAAGTGTTGTACAAGAAGTAGTTTTCGAAACACCGGAACCAGTTGTTGCTAAAAAATTATATGATGAGCCGGTATTGGAATCTCCGGTAATTGAAACACCAAAAGAGCCGTCTGTAATTTCTCAATTGAGAAGAGAAGAGGCCTTCTCTAACGACTTAGATACAGAAGAGCAAATGCGTCAATCACAAGAGAGAATTATGCGTTTGAAAGCATTAAGCTATAGAATGAAAACTCCATCAGGAATTTCTGAATTGGAGAACGAACCAGCATACATAAGAAAGAGCGTTAATTTAGAGAAAGTTCCTCATTCATCTGAGTCGCCAGTATCTCGTTACACACTTTCTCACGATGCGCAAGAAGGGCCGGAAATTAGACCAAACAATTCTTTCTTACACGATAATGTAGATTGATTAGAAATCTAAATCATAAAAAAATCCCTCGAAGAAATTCGGGGGATTTTTGTTTTCTCCCCATTCCCTCTTAGAGAAGAGGGATGTGTAAATGCCTGTGAAGTGGGAGGGAGATGGATTGTTGGTGTGTTAATAGAACTGTTCCCCAGGCGCGCGCCTATAGTATTGGCATTTTTAATGCCTAAGTGTTAGATTTTATTCACCCTTATGAAACTAACTTCGAAGTAGATGAGACCTTCTGTGATTAAGTAAAATAAGGTTTCATATTAACATTGAAATGAAGTTATTGTGAATTTTGGGCATTGAAAATGCCAATACAATAGGTACGCGCTTGGAAGCGCGCACCTGAGAGAAGATCATACTTTAATTTGCTGTAATTTTTTAAAATAAGTGACAGCGCCCTAATTTATTCCTAATCCCAACTTTTAATATACCGAATAAAATAGGATTGATTTCGGAAAGCGATGTCTTTTCTTGTCCATGTTTAACGCTCAGTATTTTAAAAAAATAAGCTAACCTTTTATTTTTGGTGCTTTTTAATGCGACAGAACCAAAAAAAAACCACTCTATCAACAATACTCTTTTAAGAATTTATTGTGCCTCGCTATAATCTGCTTCTATCATTAATATATTTTAGTGATAATTATTTCACCATTGCTCACGTTAATATACGAAACACTAAAAATATGCTTTTCACTCTTCTTCAAACTCCAGCAGTAGCAGCTACCGCAGCAGTAGCGCCCGAGGCACACGCTACGCAATTAAACATCTTTGACTTGGTTTTAAAAGGCGGAGTCATCATGATTCCCATCGCCCTTTTATCGATTTTGGCCATTTACATCTTTGTGGAGAGATTGCTTTTCATCAAAAAACAAATTTCTTCTGATACCACTTTCATGAATACCATTGAAGGTTTTATTCGCAACGGAAATATTGAATCAGCTCAAACTTTTTGCAAAAGCTCTCAAAAACCAGTAGCAAGAATGATTGAAAAAGGTATCTCAAGAATTGGTATGCCAATGAAAGAGATTGAAGATTCTGTGGAAATTGCAGGGAAATTTGAAGTGTACAAACTAGAAAAAAACATCAATGTTCTTCGTTTGATTTCGGGTATCGCTCCTATGCTTGGTTTCTTAGGGACTTTGCTAGGGGTTATTCAATTGTTTTACGATATTTCACAAGCAGGTGGAGATTTGAAAATGGACGTGGTTTCTAATGGTATGTATGTAAAATTAGTGACTTCAGTAGCTGGCTTAATCGTGGGTATTTCTGCCTTCGTTTTCTACAACTGGATCAATACTTTAATTAACAAAGCGGTACAAGAAATGGAATGGAACACCATGATATTCCTTGATTTACTTAAAGAACCTACTAGATAATGATTAATCTAAGAAAAAAAGAAAAAGACGATGTGCACGTTTACACCGAGGCACTCAATGACATCATGTTTTTCTTGATGCTCTTTTTCATCTTCGCGGCTTTAATGAAAAGCGATAGCGTAATTAAGGTAAGTGTACCAAAAGCTTCACAAGGTAAAATTGAAACACCTTCGAAAAACGAAGTTACTTTATCTGTTACCAAAGACGCTACAACTGGTGCCATTCTTTACTATTTTAAAGATCAACCTGTTGCTCCAGAACAACTTGAAGCGGCCATCTTACAAGAAAAATACAGTAAGGCTAGTGGAGAAACAGTGGTAATGATAAGAATGGATAAAACAATAGAATACCAAATTTTTGTAGATATGCTGGCAATCACGAGTAAAACGGGAGTAAAATCGCTCGCTGCTATTCAGAAATAAGGGTTGATAACAGCTCTGCCACCACAAAAGTACTTCCACCAACAAACACAAAATCGGATGCATTGGCAGCCTTTTTTGCTTCTAGAAAGGCTTCATTAACGTTGGCGTAAGCTTCACCTATTAGTAATTCTTGTCGCGCTAAATTTTTCAATTCATTGGCCGACATTGCTCTTTCTAAATCGGGCGAACAAAAATAATAGATAGCGTTTTTAGGCAGTAGCGCCAATACTTTTGTTTGGTCTTTGTCTTTTACTGCTCCCCACACTATATGCAGTTGCTCATATTTTTCTTGAGCGAGTTGCTGCACAACATATTCTACTCCTTCTTTGTTGTGGCCGGTATCACAAACAACTGTTGGATTGCAGCCCAACACCTGCCATCTTCCCATGAATGCGGTGTTTTTGGCCACATGTAAAAAACCGTTTTCAATAGCCATTTCTTCTATCTTCCAACCTTTTTGCTTTAAGAGTTGAATCGCACTAAAAGCGGTGGCAACATTTTTTTTCTGGTAGATGCCATTTAGGTCGCAAACAATCTCGATTGCTTGAGCATAGCTTAATGTTGAATTGTTTTTTAACGCTACTTCTTCAAATACTTTTTCGGTTTCTTTTTGCTTTTCACCAATCAAAACAGGAATCCCTTTCTTGATGATTCCTGCTTTTTGGAAAGCAATTTTCCCTATGGTATCTCCTAAAATATTGGTGTGGTCTAAGCCGATATTTGTAATCACAGAAAGTTCTGGAATGATAACATTCGTTGAATCTAATCGACCGCCCAAACCTACCTCAACAATAGCCACATCCACCTTTTGCTGATCAAAACATTGAAAAGCCAAAGCGGTAGTATATTCAAAAAAAGAAGGTTCTATTTCATCAAACAAATCTTTGCACTGCGCCACAAAATCAATCACTTCTTGTTTGGAAATCATTTGTCCGTTCACCTTCACTCTTTCACGAAAATCAATTAAATGCGGACTGCAATAAATACCAACTTTATAACCCGCTTCTTGTAAAACAGAAGCCAGCATGTGCGTTACCGAACCCTTACCATTTGTACCTGCAACATGTATGGTTTTAAATTTATTTTGTGGATTATCGAGCAAATCACAAATGCGCGTGATGTTAGATAAATCGGCTTTGTAGGCAGTTTGTCCCACACGCTGAAACATGGGCAGTTGGGCATACAAATACGCGATGGTTTCCTGGTAGGTCATTGTGTTTAACTTTTTGACGAATAGGACGATAGTTCCTTCGGGGTACCTCAGGATGA
>CAMDPJ010000122.1 GCA_945903925.1 Chryseobacterium gleum | reverse complement strand
AATGTGCATTTTTATATCGATGCACCATTTTTAAGCGGAGTAAAAATCGACCAAAGTATTGCTCACAATGGAGTTTGCTTAACAGTGGTAGAAATTACAAATTCGTCTTATCGTGTAACAGCTATCGATGAAACATTGCAAAAAACTTCTTTGTCGACTTGGAAGATTGGTGATGTGGTAAACTTGGAAAGATGCCTTACTTTGGCGAAGCCTTTAGACGGCCATATCGTGCAGGGACATGTGGACACAATTGCTACTTGCGTGGATAAATTATTTCTAGATGGCAGTTGGAAATTCACTTTTCAGTACACAAAAAAACATCCACACGATATTACAGTTGAAAAAGGTTCTATTTGTGCAAATGGTGTTAGTTTAACGGTGGTAGATTCTAAAGATGACTCCTTCTCTGTATGCATCATTCCGTATACTTATGAGCACACCAATTTTCAAAACATCGAGAAAGGAACTCCAGTAAATCTAGAGTTTGATATTATTGGAAAATATGTGGCGAAGATGATGGGGAAGATATAATTTTCTTTTTCCTGTTCAATAGTTCCTTCGTGCCTCAGGATGACATACAAAGCTCGTCAGTACTGTGGTTGTCATCCTGAGGCACGAAGGAACTATTGTCCTAAACGTAAAATGAGATTGCTTCATCTGTCAGCTGACGGATTTAGCAAGGACGAACTGCGTGTATAGAAGATCACTCCAACAACAACCCTTTATCATTCACCTTCATCTTCACTTCTTTACCAAAAATCAACGCGCGATTGTCGCTAACGTGTCCGGCTGGAAAATTAAAATATACAGGAAATTTATACTCTTTCACCGCATTGAAAATGATTTCTTCGGTACTTTTATCGAAAGGCAAAGCGGCTTCTTTCATGTCGTTAAATTGTCCAACTAGCAAGCCTTTCAACTCTTTTAATTTCCCTGCCCTTTTTAAAGAATACATCATTCTATCGAGGTGATAATAATATTCGCTCAAGTCTTCAATGAACAGAATTTTTCCTTTCATATCGGGAAAACTTTTAGAGCCAATTAAAGAATGCAATATGGATAAATTTCCGCCTATAATTTCACCTTTTGCGTTGCCTTTTATGTTGAGTTTATGTTTGCCTTTTAACGCGTATTTCATTTTGCCGTTGAACACTAATTCTTTTAAAGTGCTCAATGCTTCTTTAGAGTTCTTCTCGAAATTTAAAGGCATGGTGGCATGAATCGATGGCACATTAAATTTTGCAACGTGTGCATGAAACACTGTGATATCGCTAAAACCAATCAGAAATTTCGGCTTTTTCTTAAATGCTTTAAAGTCGATATCATCAATAATTTGAATACTACCATAACCACCTCTTGCAAAGAATATTGCTTTGATATCTGGGTCGTCTAATAGGTTTTGCACCTCATCCAAACGTTGTTCTTTAGTGCCAGAAAACTGAAAATATTCCGAGTCGATGGTTTCACCAACAACCACCTGCAATCCCCACGAAATAAGGATTTTCACAGCAGCGTCAATCTCTATTCGAGATATTCTTTTTGCTGGCGCTGTGATGGCTACTTTATCGTTGGGTTTGAGGAAGGATGGTTTTTTCATACCTTAAAAATAATTGAAATTTCATCTTAATAATTTTCTATTATGGTTTTCCACTAACCACCGACTGTTCATACTTTTCTTACTTCAATTCTCATTACAATCTATTAAAATTTATATTTAATGGGCGTTTCGCTATAACTCAAATTGTAGAGCGAGCGTATTACACACTGTTGCTTTAAACCGAAATTTTTATGAATGTACGCGCAATATTTGTCTACGCATCATTAGCGGTAGTATCATTAATTGCCATCATTGGTGTTTTTTATCCAGGTGTATGGTGGAGTATGGTTGTTTTCGGCCCCATTATTTTAATTGGTATTCGAGATATGGTGCAAACCACACATACAATCAAAAGAAACTTCCCCGTGATTGGTAATTTCCGTTATATGTTAGAGGCTATTCGACCCGAAATAATGCAATATTTCGTAGAAACTGATACCGAAGGAAAACCTTTCAATCGCTTGCACAGAAGTATGGTTTACCGGCGTGCTAAAAAGGTAAATGATTCTACGCCTTTTGGCACGCAAATGGACGTTTACTCAGCAGGATATGAGTGGATGGATCATTCTATTTATGCGAAACCTTCTAAATATTTTCAAAAGCATCCGCGGGTTTTGGTGGGCGGACCAGATTGCAAGCAGCCTTACAAGGCAAGTTTGTTAAATGTATCTGCCATGAGTTTTGGGGCCTTGAGCTACGCCGCTGTGAGTGCTTTAAATTTAGGTGCCAAGAAAGGACAGTTCGCCCAAAATACTGGCGAAGGTGGCTTAAGCAGTTACCATTTGCAGGGTGGTGATGTGATTTGGCAAATTGGTACAGGTTATTTTAGCGCAAGAGACAAAGAAGGAAATTTTAATCCCGAAGAATTTCAAAAGCATGCTATTCTTCCGCAAGTGAAGATGATAGAAATAAAGATATCGCAAGGTGCCAAACCTGGTCACGGAGGGATGCTTCCTGCATCGAAAAACACACCAGAGATTGCCGCTATTCGAGGTGTTGAGCCTTTTAAAGATATACATTCTCCGCCTCACCACAGCGCCTTTACCAATCCAAAGGAGCTATTGCAATTTATCAAACAATGCCGTGATCTATCGGGTGGAAAACCTACAGGATTTAAGCTGTGTATAGGCAAGAAAAGAGAGTTTACCGACATCTGTATGGCCATGATTGAAACAGGTCTAAAACCCGATTTCATCACGGTGGATGGTGGAGAAGGCGGCACAGGCGCTGCGCCCATGGAGTTCTCTAATTCCTTAGGCATGCCTATGCGCGATGCAGTTGCTTTTGTATCTAATGTTTTGGTGGGCTTAGATTTAAAGAAAGACATTAAAATTATTTGTTCTGGAAAAATAATTACTGGTTTTGATATTGCTCGAGCAATTGCCTTGGGCGCCGATATGGTAAACAGTGCGCGCGGTATGATGATGGCCATTGGTTGTATTCAGGCTTTGCAGTGTAATACCAATACTTGTCCGGTGGGCGTTGCCACTCAAAACAAACATCTCATCAAAGGACTCGATGTAATGGATAAATCGCAACGCGTAGCCAATTTCCACGAAGCTACCTTGCATTCCTTTATAGAATTAACAGCTGCAGCTGGCATGCAAGATCCCGAGGATATTAAGCGTCAGCATATTAACCGACGTATCACCATGAGTAAATATGTAAAGTACAGTGAGATTTTTCCTTATGTGGAAAAAGGTAGTTTGTTGAACAACGATAATTTGGAAAGATTTTTAGAGGGCTTATAGTTTTTTCTTATTCATATATCCTTCAATTAATAATGAAATCACTATAAAGCAAGCCAAAAGCAAAAGCCATGAAAAACGCACTTGCAGTCGGCTGTATACATTTGCAAAAGTGGCCACTATCGCAGCGTTAATAAAGTTGGAAATAAACAGCACAAGCAATAAAAATTTTGTTTTTGCATCAAGCATTTTTCTAAGCGAAGGAATCATTACCAGAGCTAACAACAATAATGCGCACAGCACTAAAAAGGTTTTGTACACAATATTGATTTCTGTGAAATCTAGCTTTTCTACCCATAAATGGTTGTTTTGAAGCGATTGTAAGTATGGGTTGAGCTCATTAGGAAAATGTTTGGCAATGGCCATGTATGGCGGACTGTCGGACGACTGATACCAATCGCTTACAAATACATTACTCATGTTGCTTTGAAGCATTTGAGTTACCGTTGAAAATGCTGAATTATATATGAACATACAAACATGTTTAGGGCTCCCAGCAATATCCAGTAAAATTTCATCGTAGGCTTGTTTTGTGTTTAGCCAGCCTCCGTGTTTGTAGAACGGACTCCCGCCATTCCAAAGAAGCACTCTACTGTTAATGGGAAGCGAATCTTTGCATTCGCAAAACGCATACTTTTTGTTTTTACAATTGTCGTCTAAAAATGATTTTAAAACGCCACTATCAAGCATTTTTCCCATTACAAAGACGTGAGAAGAATCGTTCGAGTGTACATTTCTTTGCACCCAATAGTTTGCGGCGAATTTTACCCCAAATGCAAAAACCAAAACTACCGTGGGTACAATAAATGAAAGGTTTCTCGCTTTTCTTTCTTCTTTTAAAAAGAAAAATGAAAAAACGTAAATACCAACGAGTAATATAGCCACAATGTAAATGTTTGCGAAATGCACTGCTACCGAGAACATAAGGATAGCAGAAAACACTATTTGAAGCGCTACACTCCAGTTTTTTCTAAACACCAGCAAGATGGCACACGATACTGCCACTGCAGTAAAAATGTCGGGCATTATTAAGCTGCAATACCAACCTAATCCTGTAAACCAACTTAAGATGAATAGCAAAGATAAATAGATTGATTTCTTTAAGTCTTTGTTAAATAATTTACATAAGTGCCATATAGCGAATTGTACAATGAAGGCCTGAACCATAACAACCAACCATAAGGATAATTGCAAGCTGCAATATTTAATAAATAAGCCATAAAGAACTGGTCTATCGGCAGGAACAAACATCTCCATACCACTGCTGATATAGGTGCCAGAATCAGAATAAACCAAAGGGTAACCATTGTAAAAAGCAGGCAACATTAAAATGAAGGTTGAAAATAAGTAGAAGGCTATTTCTTTAATCTTCATGGTTTCTGATTTTTAAAACATCGTTATAAAACAAAAAACCGTCAGTCGGCCGACTGACGGTTTTTATGATGACCCACTAGGATTCGAACCTAGACATACACAACCAAAATGTGCAGTGCTACCGTTACACCATGGGTCAATACCGTTAAAAACGAGCGACAAAAATATACATTTTGTGCACAACAGCAAACTTTCAAGTGAGAATTTCTTTGGTCTACCTATTCTGCAAGCAATTATTTAACACATTCGTAATTTTTATAAGCCCATTATTTTGCTAAATTCGCGTAACTGAAAAAGATGTTAGGGTTACTCTGCTAACTTTAAACATTGAATCCGCCGTAAGTCGGACAGGCATTTAAACATTGAACATTTTATCGCATGGAAAGTTTATATAAAAAGTACAACAACATTACAGGCTGGTTGGTTTTTGCTATCGCCGCTTACGTTTACTGCTCTACAGTAGAACCTACTGCCAGTTTTTGGGATTGCGGAGAGTTTATTTCTACTGCCTTTAAACTAGAGGTAGGTCACCCTCCAGGCGCTCCTTTTTGGATGTTGATTGCCCGTGCTTTTGGTTTATTGGCAGGCGATGATGTTACAAGAGTGGCTTACTGGATTAATATTTTCTCGGCTTTGTGTAGCGCTTTTGCCATGTTGTTTTTGTTTTGGACAACCACTGCTTTGGCGAAAAAATTAACTACGCAAGATGGTGCTGAGCTCACCAAAGGAAAAATTTTAGGTATCGTAGTGAGTGGTTTTATTGGTGCTGTTGCTTACACTTTTACCGATACTGTGTGGTTTTCGGCGGTTGAAGGAGAGGTTTATTCTGCTTCTTTATTTTTTACAGCTATTGTATTTTGGTTGATTTTTAAATGGGATGCCGTTGCCGATGAAAAATATGCTGATAGATATTTGATTTTGATTGCTTACTTAATGGGACTTTCAATTGGTGTGCATCTCTTGAACTTATTGTCTATTCCTGCCGTGGTTTATGTGTACTACTTTAGAAAAACAAAACAAATTACGCCTTTCGGTTTCATTAAGGCGGGCGCTATAAGCTTGGTAATTTTAGCATTTGTTCAATACGGAATCATTCAAAGCTTTGTGGCTTTCATGAAAGACTTTGAATTGTTCTTTACCAATAGTTTACACATGCCTTTCCATACGGGCACCATTGTGTTCGTTTTATTGGTGGTAAGTGCTATTATAGCGGGGATATTCTATGCCAGAAAAAAAAGAAGTCAGTTGTTACATACTGCCTTTGTTTCGGTAGCAGTGATTTTAATTGGCTATTCTTCTTTCTTAACCATTCCTATTCGTTCTGCAGCAAATACGCCCTTAGATGAAAACAATCCTGAAAACGTATTTGCTTTGCTGCCTTATTTGAATCGTGAGCAATACGGTGATCGTCCTTTATTCTACGGACAAACATTCAATTCTATTCATGAAAATGGGAGTCCGATTTTAGACCCCGAAAATCCATACAAAGACGAAGACCCAACTTACTATAAAGACGAACAAAAAAATTCTGAGGAATACTTAATGTCGGATGACGGAAGCAACAAAGGCTACAACTTTCACCCTAAAGTGCAAAAATTCTTTCCAAGGATGTATAGCACCGAAGATCGTCACCGTGAGGCTTACGACAACTGGTTAGACTTCAAGAAAAAACGCAGAGGTAAAAAAGTCGATTTAGGCGAAGAAGTGGTTTACCTTCCTACAGCTACCGATGACATGGAATTCTTTGCGCGTTACCAATTCAACTTCATGTACTGGAGATATTTCATGTGGAATTTCGCTGGGCGTCAGAACGATTTGCAAGCTTCTAACCTCAACGAATCTATGCACGGTAACTGGGTGAGCGGATTTGACGTGATTGATAAAGAACATGTGGGCGACACGAAAAATTTACCTACTTATTTGAAGAATAATAAGGGGCATAATGTATATTATTTCTTGCCATTGATATTAGCGATTATCGGACTCATCTATCACTTCACGCGAAGTGTAAAAGATGCCTTTATCGTATTCTTGATGTTCTTCATGACAGGTTTGGCCATCATTATTTATTTGAATCAGCCACCTTTTCAGCCTCGTGAAAGAGATTATGCTTACGTAGGCTCCTTCTATGCTTTTGCGGTGTGGATTGGTTTGGGTGTACATGCTTTGATTCATTTCATGCGCAAATTCAAAAAAGAAGATGCGTCGCTTCCTTTCTTACTAAAGCTAGAAGCTAATTCTTCTAAAGAAGTTGTATTTGCTGGCTTATCAGGAATCGTTTTAGGTGTTCTGGCTTATGGTTTAGATGCCAAAGAGGTAGGCTATTCATTAATGTTTATTGGTGCTGTTGTCGCCGTATTGCCA
>CAMDPJ010000121.1 GCA_945903925.1 Chryseobacterium gleum | reverse complement strand
ATTAAGAATGGCTTTGCAAACGCGCGAACAACATATTAAACGCGATAAAGCGACTTCAAATATTTGCACGGCTCAAGCTTTGTTGGCTATTATGGCGAGTATGTACGCAGTGTATCACGGCCAAGAGGGCATCAAGGCTATCGCCACAGAAGTGCACCAAAAAGCACTTTGTTAAAACAAAAATTACAAGAACTAGGCTTAACCATATCATCTGCTTCTTCTTTCGATACGCTTTGCATTAAAGACAGCAGCACCGTTATCGATAAAATAAAGCAAGCTCTCTTGCTGGCAGAAATCAATGTTGGCTCATTAAACAACGAAAGTATAACCATTGCTGTTGATGAAACAAGCACTGTAGCTCAATTGAATACTTTACTTTCTACTATTGCTGCTGCCGTAAATAAAAAAGCAGGCCCTATTTCTGTGGAGCAACTATTAACTGCCAGCTCTAGCATTCCTGATGCTTTAGAAAGAAAATCAACTTTTCTTTCTCATCCTGTTTTCAATTCCTATCATTCAGAAACAGAGATGATGCGCTACATCAAAAAATTAGAAAACAAAGATTTATCACTGGTTCACTCCATGATTTCTTTGGGCTCTTGTACCATGAAATTGAATGCCGCAGCCGAAATGATGCCATTGAGCAATCCGTTATTTGCTAACCTTCATCCTTTCGTTCCAAAAAATCAGGCCGAAGGGTATTTAGAAATGGTGAACAATTTAGGCGAATACCTAAAAACCATCACAGGTTTTGCAGGAATTTCTTTTCAACCAAATTCGGGCGCACAAGGAGAATTGGCGGGTTTGTTGGTAATTAAAGCTTACTTAGAAGCCAAAGGCGAAAAACAAAGAACGATTGCTTTGATTCCTTCTTCTGCTCACGGTACCAATCCTGCTTCTGCTACTATGGCCGGTATGGATGTAGTGGTTACCACATGCGATGAACAAGGCAATGTTGATCTAAACGACTTGAAAGAAAAAGCAGAATTACATAAAGATAAATTGGCTTGTGTAATGGTGACTTACCCTTCTACACATGGTGTTTACGAAGAAGCAATTAAAGAAATTACGGCTATTGCACATCAGTATGGCGGCCAAGTTTACATGGACGGCGCGAACATGAACGCGCAGGTAGGCATTACCAATCCGGCTGAAATTGGCGCCGATGTTTGTCACCTCAACCTACACAAAACGTTTGCTATTCCTCATGGTGGCGGCGGTCCCGGCATGGGTCCAATCGGTGTTGCAGAACACTTAGTTCCTTTCTTGCCAAAACATCCATTTGGAACAAATCAAACTGAAAATTCTATTCATGCAGTATCTGCAGCAGAATTTGGCAGCGCACTAATTCTTTTAATCTCTTATGGCTATGTAAGAATGTTAGGCGGAGAGGGTGTAACAGAATCTACACGCATGGCCATGCTGAATGCCAATTACATGAAAGCGAAGTTAGAAGAACATTACCCTATTTTGTATCAAGGAAAAAACAATCGCGTAGCACACGAAATGATTATAGATTGTCGTCATTTTAAAAACACGGCTGGAATTGAAGTAATGGATATTGCAAAGCGATTAATCGACTACAACTTTCACGCGCCAACAGTAAGTTTTCCGGTAGCTGGCACCTTGATGATAGAACCTACAGAAAGCGAAGCAAAAGCCGAATTAGATAAATTTTGCAATGCCTTAATTGAAATAAGAAAGGAAATTGCAGAGATTGAAGACGGGTTGGCCGATAAAGAAAACAATGTATTAAAAAATGCGCCTCACACGGTTTCTGATATACTTGGCGATTGGAATCATCCTTACTCTAGAACCAAGGCTGCAAAGCCATTAGCGTATGTTTCAGAAAATAAATTCTGGTCATCGGTAAACAGAGTTGACAATGCTTATGGGGATAGAAATTTAGTTTGTAGCTGCTTGCCAATAGAAGAGTACGCTAGCGAGACAGTATAATTAAGTTTGCCAATGATGTTAGTGTTTACTAACTTCATTCCCCAAACGAACACTGCATGAAAAAAATAATATTTATCCTTTTCATACTAACTGGCATTTTATCACAGGCTCAGGTAGCCCCTATTTATCCTCAAGATGGCTTGCAACGAATTATTAAGATAAACGCCCCAACATCAAATTCATACAGAGGAGCTCAAATAAAAAAGTGGTACGATTACGGGGGAACTTTTGCAGGGGCTAACCCTGGCGTATCTGAACTTTACATCTCTGATTTTCTTTTTCCCGATACTGCTTTGTTTGATTACACAAACGGTGTAGGCAGGTCTTTTTACTATAAAATGGCCTCTGTTATCGACCCCACAGCAGAGCTATTTCATCAGTATGTAGATGTAGATTTCAATAAGTTTGTTCCTTATTATGTTGATTCTGTTTATATTCCATTTACCTACCACAGACATACCGCCGACAACATTGTAGATACGCTGATCATTGAAGTAGGAAGCGATTCTTTGGTAGATATTTTGGGAAGAAATACCCCCGATATTCTTACTAATTTTGGTTACAACACTGTGCAATTTGAGTACCTTAAGTTCATTGCCGGACCAGAAGGTATAGGGGAAATGGAACACCCAAAAAAACAAACAATAAAAGTACCGATGGATAAAAGCTGGATTACCAATGTAACGCAATCCGATTTGCTTACCATGGCCATACCCTTGCATTTACCTCGTTTTAAAGGAGAAGAAAATATTTTTGTGGCCATAAGTTTTAAACCGGGTTATGCTTACACCTTAAGCGATACCATCACCAAAACAAAAAACTCTTTTCAAACTATAATGTTTGAAGAACAGGGATTAAATACTTTTCCAGAATATCACACTGGTGAGTTCAACTGCTCATATTTTGCCAACTTTTATAATTTAGATCCAGGCCTAGGTTTGATGTATGAAGGATTCTTTCCTTATTATACCACAACTGTTTGGCCAAAAGATTTACCAGAACATTTTGGTTTCGGTGTAAACCTAAGATACGATGAGGCGTGGTTGGGTATAAACTCTAAAAGTTCCGAAATTACGGCCAATTGCTTTCCCAATCCGGCCAGCAGCAAAGCGGTTATTAGCTATTCGGTAACAAATAATGAGAATATAAAAATTAAGCTTTTTGATATCAACGGAAAATTGATTTTTGAAAAGGAGGAAGGACAAAAAGGTAAAGGTATTTACTTCTTTGAATTAGATTTAAGTGCGCTGCAATCGGGTATGTACTTTTACTCGGCACATAATAGTATTCTTAAGAAGCTCGTAATAGAATAATTATTTGCGATTTTGTGATTTCTTAAATTCCTTCATAAAAGAGGAAGCATAAACAAAATCGCACAATTCTTTGTTATCGGTAGTAAGTAAATCTTGCTTATTGCCCTCCCACCATTTCTGGCCGCTATAAATAAAGAATATGTTATCTGAGATCTCCATTACCGAGTTCATATCGTGAGAAATAACCACGGTAGTCATGTTAAACTCTTGAGTAATCTCTTTAATGAGGTTATCAATTACAATTGATGTTTGCGGGTCTAATCCAGAATTTGGCTCATCACAAAACAAATATTTAGGATTCATAGCAATGGCTCTAGCAATGGCTACTCTCTTTTTCATACCACCACTAATCTCATCGGGGTAAAAATTATTGGCATTGGTTAAGTTTACTCTTTGCAGACAAAAATTAGCCCTATCTAAACTTTCCGATTTAGACATTTTGGTGAACATCTCTAAAGGGAAAATAACATTCTGTTCAACAGTTAAGGAATCAAATAGCGCTCCGCCCTGAAAAAGCATGCCAATTTCCCGATGTAATTCCTTCTTTTGATGATAATTCATTTCGGTGAAATTTCTTCTATCGTAAAAAATTTCACCAGCATCTGCCTTAACTAAACCAACCAAACACTTTAAAAACACAGATTTACCAGCACCACTTTGGCCAATAACCATATTTACTTTTCCAGTTTCTAAGTACATAGAAATCTCCGACAAAACCTGTCGGTCACCAAAACCTTTAGATATGTTGGCTACTTCAATCATTAGTTCAACAAAAGTTTAGTGAGTACTAAATTGAAAAAGATAATGGCAATAGTGCTATACACCACAGCTTTAGTGCTCGACTTACCTACTTCCAGCGCACCGCCTTGTGTGTTATAGCCGTGAAAAGAAGAAACACTGGTTAAAATGAAAGCAAATACCGACGATTTGGCCAATGCATAAAATACATAGTAAGGTATAAAATCATATTGAATACCCGTAATATATCTCCCTGTAGATATAGCGCCAGTGACCAAAGCAGCCAAATAACCGCCATAAATGCCTAAAAACATGCTAATTAAAATGAGAAAAGGAATAATGAAAACACCTGCTACAATTTTAGGTAATATTAGGTAATTCATAGGGTCAACTCCCATAATTTTTAGTGCATCAATTTGCTCAGTAACACGCATCGTGCCCAATTCAGAGGCAATACTAGAACCTACTTTACCAACTAAAATCAAAGAAATAATGGTGGGCGAAAACTCTAAAAGCATAGAATCACGAGTCGCTACACCTTCGGCGTAGTCTGGTATCAATGGGTTCGCGAAGTTATAGGCACTTTGAATTAGAATAACTGCCCCCATAAAAACCGAAAGAATAGCCACAATAGCTAAAGAATCTAAACCTATTGCCTCTACCTCATGAAAAAACCTTCTAAAAAAAATTTTCATTTTTTGCGGACGGGTGAATGTCTTACGCAGCATATAGAAGTATCCGTCAAACTGTTTGAAAATTTTAAACATTAATGCATTTTTAGTAAAAATAGGTATTATTTAGAAAATCAATTTACTATTTTCACGATGTTATAAACCTTGTATTATGGAAAAACTTTTTGCTTTCCTTTTTTTTTTAGCGATTATCTTCCCTGGTTGCAAGGGTCATCGCAAGAGCAAGTGCAACGAATGTCCTTCTTTTAGTAAATATTATGAAAAGCTGGAGAGAGTTGCGAAAATATAGCGATAGAGCCTACTTCTATAAGTTGCTTCCTGCACCAGCCATAGTGTTTGTGAATCAATTGCTGCGTGGCAGTGAATGCGATATTTTCATCACCGAACCAAGAAAAGCCCGTTTGGGCTGCTTCGCGCGCAGAAGGTACAAATCGCCTTACATAGAACTGAACAACGATCTTACTCCTTATTTCATGCTGATTGTATTTTTACACGAATGGGCGCATTACATGACTTGGAAAGAATTTGGAAATAGAGTGAGTCCGCACGGCAAAGAATGGAAACAAAACTTTCGTTATTTGCTAATCAAGCTAAGAAATAGCAATAGAATTCCCATCCTCTTAAGAGACGCCATTGATGCTGAGGCAGATTCACTAAAAGGAAATATTTACAGCAATCATATTTTGCTGAACGCTATTAAAATTACAGACAAACACGCCCCACAATTGGTTTTACACGAACTGCCGCTCAACAGTCACTTTAAAGTAGTAGACAGAACCGAAACCTTTAGAAAAAAAGAAAAGATTCGTTTGCGTTACAAATGCTACAATTTAGCCAACAAAAGGTGGTATACTATTTATGCTTCTACACCAGTAGAAAAAGTAAACTGACTGCATGCGTTATACCTGCAAATTACCAACCTATTTTAATATCTTAGCAACTCGAAAAAAAAACATGATGAAAAATAATTACAGCATAATAATGGCAGGCGGCATCGGAAGCAGATTTTGGCCGGTAAGCAAAAGTTCAAAACCAAAACAATTTCTCGATATCCTTAACGTGGGCAGAACGCTGCTTCAACTCACTTACGATAGATTGATAAAAGTTTGTCCGCCAGAAAACATATTTATTGTTGCCAATGTTGAATACAAAGATTTAATTAGAGAGCAATTACCTCAGCTAGATGACAATCAAATTTTATGCGAACCTCAGCGCAGAAACACTGCTCCCTGCGTAGCTTACGCAAGTTATAAAATTAGTGAAATTAATCCCGATGCTTGTTTGATTGTTGCGCCATCCGACCATTTGATTTTAAAAGAAGACATTTTTACAGAAGTTATTACCACCGCTTTAGATGCAGCTTCCAAAAGTGATTGTTTGCTCACTTTAGGTATTCAACCCAACAGACCAGATACTGGCTATGGCTACATTCAAGCAACAGAAGAAGCTTATGCATTTGAGCCAAGATTGAAAAAAGTAAAAACCTTCACCGAAAAACCGAATTTAGAAATGGCTCAATTCTTTTTGCAAAGTGGCGATTTCTCATGGAACAGCGGTATTTTCGTATGGTCGGCAAAAAGCATCATCAACTCTTTGGAAAAAAATCTTCCAGAAATCAGCAATATTTTCAAAGAAGGAAAAGGCATTTACAGCACTGCTCAAGAAGAAGCTTTCATTACTAAAGCTTACTCTGAATGCACCAACATCTCTGTAGATTACGGCGTAATGGAAAAAGCTAAAAATGTATATGTTTTACCTTGCGATTTCGGCTGGACAGATTTAGGTACTTGGGGTTCTGTATATGACCATTTGGCTAAAGATGAAAAAGGAAATGCCCTAATTGGAAAAAATCTTAAAGTATACAATTCAGAAAACAGCATTTACGCTGTAAGCGGAAACAAATTACTGGTAGCCAACGGCTTAAAAAACTTCATTGTAGTAGACACAGAGGATGTTTTATTAATTTGTCCGAAAGACGACGAACAACGCATTAAACTATTTGTGAACGATGTTAACTCAGATGCTAAGTTGAAAAAGTATTTGTAACGAAGCCTAAAAACCTCCATCAAGAGGAGGCCACTTAAAAAGTAGTTCTTTTTTAGAAAGATTAAAAAAAGCGATTAAGGTTAAAGAAATTTTCCTTAAAGCTATTAAATAATCCAAAAATCTTCAGAAGTGAAAAAGACAGTGGCAATAAAATATAGGATATTATTGCGAGTCAACACGTTTTCATCATGTAAATCTTCTAAAACAATACCCAATTCGACATTGAAGTAGTTGTAAGTACCCCTGAAAATCAGACTGGCTTTAAATTGGAAAAAATCCACAGTAGTTTCAAATTTGCAATTTGAAACGAACTTATTGCGATTTTTAATCGCTTTTATTTTGTGTGA
>CAMDPJ010000120.1 GCA_945903925.1 Chryseobacterium gleum | reverse complement strand
TCAGCCAATCCTTTTTGCTTTAAAGTACTCAATAGTTTAGCATGAATTAAATTGATGCCTTCTTTTAAACTATCAATATCTGTGGCAGTTTCTACTGACTTAAGTGCTCTGTCAAAATCATCTAGCGTAGGCAAGAATGATTTAAAAACATCGCTTGTTGCATTTTTATACGCATCGTTTTTTTCTTTAAAGCTTCTTTTTCTAAAATTGTCAAAATCTGAATACAAACGCAAATATTTGTCATTCAACTCTGCCACTTTTGCCTCTTCGCTTGGTGCGTTTTCTGTATTTTGTTCGGTAGTAGCTTCGCTTACTACTTCGCTAATCTCTTTTTCTTCAATGTTTTCGTTCATGTCGCATAATTTTTGTCTGTCCCAATTTGCTAAGATAGTGCCATTGGGAATTCTTAGACAAATTGACAGAGATTTAAGGACGCGTAAGCCCTTCTAAAAAGGAAGAAAGCTGATTTCCACGCAAGTCTTTTTTGATTATTTTTCCTTTTGGGTCGATTAAATAGTTGCTGGGCAAACTTGTTACACCATATTTTTTAGCCGAAGGCGAGGCGTAACTCAATGAATCTATTCCTTGATAAGCAAAGATGAGTCCGTCTTTTTTTACCGCCGAAAGCCACGCTGCTCTATTTTTATCTAGTGATATTTGAAAAACCTCAAAGCCTTTCCCTTCTTTGAATGTAGCGTTCTTGTATTTACTATAAATCGAGGTTAAGTTGCTGTTTTCTTTTCTGCACGGACTGCAAAAAGATGCCCAGAAATCGACCAACACATATTTGCCGCGCAATAAAGACAAACGAATACTACCTCCTGCTTTACTAGATACCACTATGTCGGGAGCATTGTGCCCTTGATTACCAGAAAAAGAAACCGCGATAATAGATATTGCTATAATTATCGCGGTGCTCACGAAAAATCTCATGAAATAGTATTAACCTACTCTTTGAATTTTTGCGCCAATAGCGTTCAAACGAGTGTCGATGTTTTGATATCCTCTGTCGATTTGATCGATGTTGTAAATGGTGCTTTCTCCCTCTGCCGACATGGCTGCAATTAACAATGAAACGCCAGCACGAATGTCAGGAGATGTCATCGATATTCCTTTTAATTTAGTCTGACGATTCAAACCAATTACAGTAGCACGATGCGGATCACATAAAATAATTTGTGCACCCATATCAATCAATTTGTCTACAAAGAACAATCTGCTCTCGAACATTTTTTGGTGAACCAAAACCGTACCTTTCGCTTGCGTTGCCGTAACTAAAATGATACTTAATAAATCGGGAGTAAAGCCAGGCCATGGTGCATCAGAAATACTCAAGATAGAACCATCGATAAATGAATCTACTGTATAATTTTCTTGAGAAGGAATGATCAAATCATCGCCTTTCAATTCCATTTGAATTCCTAATCGTTGGAAAGTTCTTGGTATGATTCCTAAGTTTTCATACGATACGTCTTTAATTCTAATTTCCGATTTGGTCATTGCTGCCAAACCAATGAAACTACCAATCTCAATCATATCTGGAAGAATGGTGTGCTCTGTTCCACCTAAAGCAGTAACGCCTTCAATAGTTAATAAGTTTGAGCCAATTCCTTGAATTTTCGCGCCCATTCTATTCAACATCTTGCAAAGTTGTTGCAAGTATGGTTCGCAAGCTGCGTAATAAATGGTTGTTTTACCTTTCGCCAAAACTGCCGCCATCAATATGTTTGCTGTACCTGTTACCGATGCTTCATCCAATAACATGTTGCAGCCTTTTAAGCTTTTACCGTGTACTTTGTAAAATTTGCTTGCTGCTTGGTATTCGAATTTTGCACCCAACATTTGAAAGCCGTCGAAGTGCGTATCTACTCTTCTTCTTCCAATTTTATCGCCACCGGGAGCAGGTATGTAGCCTTTACCAAAACGGCCTAACATCGGACCAACAATCATAATAGAACCGCGCAAAGCTGCTCCTTTATGCATGAATTCGTCTGATTCTAAATAATCAAGATTAACGTCATCGGCTTGAAAATCATATGTGTCGCCGCTAATTCTATCTACTTTAACGCCCAAACTTTTCAATAAATCAATCAGCTTGTTTACGTCAATAATATCGGGAATATTTTTAATTCTAACTTTTTCGGGAGTAAGAAGCACCGCGCACAGAATTTGTAATGCTTCGTTTTTAGCGCCTTGAGGATAAATATCTCCTTTTAATTTTGTTCCTCCCTGAATGATGAATTTACTCATTATTTAAACCTTCTTTTGTTGTTAGTACTCTTACCAAAGAAACCGCTTTTCTTTTGGTGAAAGTTATTGCTTTTCTTCTGCTGGCCACCTCTTGCTTGGTTGTTTTTATTCACAGGAGCAGTGTTAGTTACAATTACCTCAAGCTTTGTGTCGCTAGGTAGCGTAAGTCTTCCAGTAGATATTTGGTTTAAATGTTCTAGTATAATTCTGTCGCTTACCGAGTCTTTATTCCAGCTGATGTATGCTTTTTTCATCATGTTGGCGATGGTGATGGTAAGTGCCGCTTTTTCTTTTGGTTCTTCAATTAAAACTGCTTTTTCTACCAAGCCTTCAATTACGGCTCCGTAGTGCTTGTTCTTAATGACTTTGTTCGGGTAGTTCATTCTTTTTGGTTTCTCAAAAAGAACTTCTTTATCAGGAAACGGGTAAGGCGAATCAACTTCTAGTTTGAAATCCGACATGATAATCATCTGATCCCACAACTTGTGTTTGTAATCGGTAACCTCTTTTGAGTTAGGGTGCAACTGACTCATCACTTTCACTATCGAACGCGCTACAAGATTTCTTACTTCTCTTTCGTGCACCGACATAGCGAACGTAATCATGTTTTGAACATTTCTTCCGTATTCAGGAATGATCATTTTCCCTCTTTGTGTATTGTATTCCATGGATTTTGTTGGATTGAGCCACTAATTTATAACTTTTAGTTGAGCAAATTTGAGTAATAATTGTTTTTTTCCGTGTTTCTCGAAATCTATCATGGCTTTTTTATTCGAATCATTACCTTCAATAGATATTATTTTGCCTCTGCCAAACCGACCGTGTTCCACCTCGTTTCCTTCTTGCAAATCACTGTTGTTAGTAGCTTTGCTTCCTCCTGAAGGTACTACAGACGACAACTTTACGAAACTGCTTTTGATAACTGGTTTTGGCGGAGTGAATTCTGTTTCTGCGTGGGTTCTTACTCTTGGTTTATTTTCTTCTTTTTCAATGAGCTCCTCGTTAAGCTCATCAATAAATCTGCTGGCTTCCGAATAAATTAAATTGCCATATCTAAACCTGCTTTGCGCATAGGTTAAATGAATGGTGTTTTTCGCTCGCGTAAGTGCTACATAAAACAATCGTCTTTCTTCTTCCAACTCGGTGCGCGATTGCATGGCCATTTGAGAAGGGAATAAATTTTCTTCTAAACCAACAATGTAAACATGGTTGAATTCCAATCCTTTTGCTGCGTGAATGGTCATTAACGAGACTTTGTTTTTGTCTTCTTCGCTGTCGTTATCATGATCGGTAAGCAAAGCGATTTCACTCATGAATTTCTCTAAAGTCTGGCGAACTTCTCCGTCATGATCTTCTTCCAAGGCGCTAAACTGTTTTAAACCATTTAGCAATTCTTGAATGTTTTCGTATTTGCTTATTCCTTCTGGCGTTTTATCAGAAAAATATTCTTTAGAAATTCCAGATACAGATGCTATTTGTTGTCCCAATTCATAAGCGTTAATCAAAGGTGCTTGCTTGCTGAAACTGCTTATCATGTCTACAAAACCAGCCAATTTGGTAATGGTGGCACTTCCTATTCCTGGATATTTATTCGGAGAACTAATGATATTCCACAAACTTGTCCCGTGATTGTTTGCGGCGATGATAATATTGTCAATAGTGGTTTTACCAATGCCTCTTCCTGGAAAATTGATCACTCTTTTTAATGCTTCTTCGTCATCTTGATTCAATGCCAATCTACAATAGGCCAGCAAATCTTTAATCTCTTTTCTTTGGTAGAAGGAGAGTCCGCCGTAAATTTTATAAGGAATATTTTGCTTGCGCAAAGCTTCCTCGATTGAACGCGATTGCGCGTTGGTTCTATATAAAATTGCGAAGTCGTTGTTGGGCGCTTGTAAATTCATTTTCTGACTGAAAATATTCTTCGCCACGAAATTTCCTTCCTCGTTGTCGGTGGATGTTTTTACAATCTTTATTTTCTCGCCTTCACCATTGCTCGTCCAAACCGTTTTTTGAATTTGGTCTTTGTTGTTTGCAATAATGTTGTTCGCTGCATTTACAATGTTTTTAGAGCTTCTGTAATTTTGCTCCAGCTTAAACAATTGTGCTTCTGGATAATCTTTTTGAAAAGATAAAATGTTGCCAATATCGGCTCCACGGAAAGAATAGATACTTTGCGCATCATCTCCCACCACGCAAATATTTCTATTGGCTGCGGCGAGTTTTTTCACAATGATGTATTGCGAATAGTTGGTATCTTGATACTCATCCACCAAAATATATTTAAACATATGTTGGTATTTCAGCAACACATCTGGATGATCTCTTAAAAGCACATTTGTTTTGAATAATAAATCATCGAAATCCATCGCCGATGCTTTCATCATTCTGTTTTGATAAGCTTTGTAAACTTCAGCCAAGCGTGGCTTTGCCGTCATCTTGTCTTCTTGGCGAATTTGCTCGTCGTTGAAATATTTGTCGGCAGAAATCAAGTTGTTTTTAGCAGATGAAATTCTGTGTAAAACCACACTTGGCTTGTAAATTTTATCGTCTAATTCTAACTCCTTAATGATGGTTTTAATTAAACTCTTGGTATCGGCCGTATCGTAAATCGTGAAGTTCGAAGGGTAATTTAATTTCTCGTGCTCTTTTCGCAGAATTCTTGAGAACACAGAGTGGAAGGTTCCCATCCAAATGTTGCGGGCATTCGAACCCACAATTTTTTCAATTCTTTCGCGCATTTCCTTTGCCGCTTTGTTGGTAAAGGTGAGGGCTAAAATATTGAACGGACTAACCCCATTGGCAATTAAATGCGCAATGCGATAGGTGAGTACGCGTGTTTTTCCCGATCCAGCGCCAGCCAAAACCATTGATGGTCCTTCGCTTCCTAGCACCGCATCAGCCTGTTCAGGATTGAGTTGTGAAATATATTCTTGCAAGGTGAAAATTTGAGAAAGTAAAATTAGTAATTATGTGTGAATAGGGGAGAAGGAATTATTAACAGGGGGGATTGGAATTAAAGAATATAACCGAAGAAGATTTTGATTACAGATAATGGGTGAGTATATTAATTATCACAATAGTGAATCAATTTTAGTTACTGTTTTTTTTCGTTAGTCATGTTTTGTTGTATCTATTGTGCCATCAATATTCCAAAATTTCCAGTCGTTTTGCTTAATGCCATTCACATAAGTTCCTTTGCTTTTTATTTGTTCGTTTTCGTAATACTCTGTCCATTCGCCTTCCTTTTGCCCATTTGTTCTAATTCCTGTTTCTTCGACTTTGCCGTTTTTATGGAACCATGTTGAAAGTCCATTAAATTCCCCATCAATAGCTTCTCCTTTAAATGCGGTTTGTAAACCTTTGTGAAATTCATAAGTAAAGCCGTGTCTTTTGTCGCCCTTATGTGCAAGCAATCCCACCACTTCTAAATTATCTCTAAAGTAAATCTGTGTTCCATTGATCTTGCCATCACTATAAGGTATGATTTCCTTTATTCGACCCAGACTATCGTAAGTAATTTTATAGTATGAGTTTTTGTCGTCAATAGTTTTATAAATAGTTGTCTTGGCTTGCCCATTTTCAAAGGTATCTTGAATAGTAACTCTGCTGCCTTTTTCGGAACAGCTGAAAAGTGCAAATAACAGTGATGTAATGGTTATTGTGGTTCGAATCATTTTTTTTTAGTATTTCTTTTTAAATAACGGGGGGTAGTATTATTTAATTCTACTTCGTCTTCACCCCAATCACATTCGGTATTTTCCAAAAATGATCGTTGTTATTGTTGGCGTATTCTTAAGCTGCAATTTTTCCTTTCTTCGTCTTCTTTGATTTTGAAATTATAGCTGATTTTTTACGCTTTTTAAAAAAATCACTTAATGCTTTTTCTTCTGCTCTAGTTAAAGAACCAAGTCCTCCAACAACGTCAACTTCTAATTCAAGTTTTTTAGCTTTCATGGTTACTTATTTTTGAAGTATTTATCTATAAGTTTAAGAGCTGCATTGGTCTCGATAATCATGACTCGTCCGCCAAAATGAATTGCACCCAATGTTTTTATGTAATGTTCAATAAGCTGGGTTTTAGATAAGAAAGAAATATTGCCTTCATGTCCTCTTTGAAATGAAAGCTTGCATGCGAAAGCAACTAAATTTCCTGGTACTCCTGCATAGACTTTTGATTTTCCTTTGTTGTATGGGGCACTTTCAATCAAATGCAAGTAAACGTGGTCTTTCTTTATTTCTATGCTTATTAATCCTTGTATAATGGTTGGATTATTTACTATAGTTAATTTGTAAATGTCTCTTTCAGGATGTTTGTATTCGTCTTTCCAATTAAAAATCCAGCCGTTTGTTTTACTAACCAATTTGATTTCTGAACTAGTGAGTATTGATACTTCTGTTGCAAAACTATCTCCAGTTATAAGATTTTCAACAGAGTTGGTAAGCTTATCTATGATGAAATCTAATCCTATTTTTTTGTCTTTTTTCACGTAACTAATTTAGGAAAAAAAATGATATCGATAGTTTTGTCGTGATTCTCAAACAAAACTCTGTTCTAATTGTTTTGAGCTCTAATTCGAGATTTTTGGACCTGCGATTATTGAAAACGGTAATCATTGGGTGTTGAATGAATAATGTTGTTCGCAAACTACTTCGTCTTCACCCCAATCACATTCGGAATTTTCCAAAAGTGATCATTCTTATCGTTCTCATAAGATCTAGAGACATAGCTTCCGTACTTTTCTATTTTTTTGTTTGGTGTGTTAATGTACATACTTGCTTCTGGTCCGCCTTCTAGGTAAATAGCACCCGTGATTTCAAATGGCATAGCCAACAAGAATCTTATCATTTCATTGTGAGT
>CAMDPJ010000119.1 GCA_945903925.1 Chryseobacterium gleum | reverse complement strand
TAAATCGCAAAGATTGCTGAACAATGATATTCGCTTCTCGGAATCGCAATTGTTGCAAATCATCTACGCCTGTAAAGATTTAAAAAAACACAAGCCTATTCAATATATAACAGGCAAAGCATTTTTTGCCGATTTAGAATTAGAGGTAGATGAAAATGTATTGATTCCAAGGCCAGAAACAGAAGAGCTTTTTAGTTTGATTGCCCGAGAAAACAGTTCATCAAAAGTATTGATTGATTTTTGTACCGGCAGTGGCTGCTTGGCATTGGCCTTGAAAAGTAAATATCCAGAATCAAAAGTTTATGCAACAGATGTTTCCAAAGCAGCGCTGGAAGTTGCGAAAAAAAATGCGACTAAGAATAAGTTAGCAGTTGAATTTATTGAGAATGATGTGCTTCAAACTCACCCTCGCTCTCAAAACTTCACCAGTAATGTGGATGTAATCGTGTCTAATCCGCCTTATGTTTTAGAAAGTGATAAAAAAGAGATGGCGGTAAATGTTCTTCAATACGAACCTCATTTAGCGCTCTTTGTAGAAGATGACAATGCTATAGTTTTTTATAAAAAAATCGGCGATTTAGCTTTTGAATTGCTGAATGTAGGAGGGAAGCTGTATTTCGAAATTCATGAAAATAAAGCGCTCGAAGTCAAAGAGTATTTGCAAAGCATAGGATTTACTTCTGTGGAAATAAGAAAAGATATTTACGAGAAGGATAGGTTTGTTAGTGCGCTGAGGTAGATTTCAATCTTAGGCTTTTCACATCCAGTTCGTCCTCTCTGTAAATTTCACAATAAGATTGCTTCTTAATTCAGCTGATTTTCAATAATTGTTAGTAGAATCTAAAAAGCCCTATTCACCCCCAGCACCCATCTAAACTGAAATCCATCGCTCGACACATACGGTGTTCTGTTTAAGAAAAGCGGGAAATCACAACGAATATTTAGCGGACGAACAGTTTCTAGTTTCCCGAATTTCTTGATTTTCAATACTGCGCCTAAACCAGCGTCGGCGGTGAATACACCTAATTCATTTGTAATTGCACCAGTTGGAACCAATAACATACCAGCATCACCAAATAGATAATAATCGAAATCGAAATATTGTCTCCAACGAGCAGAATGCCATTTTACATATTCACTAAATTCTAGCTCGGCACTGCCCGATGCACCACTTATGCCTCTGTAACCAAAAACGATATTACCATCTTTTGTTTGTTGTGGCAATAAATAACCAGCAGAGCCGCGAAGGTTGAGTCCGCCACCCATTTGAAAATGATTAATATCGGCACCAAATTGCGCATTTTGAATCGAGAATGCACCAGCAGAACGTGTGTATTTATTGTCCATCATTTCCTCAGGGTTGGCGCCCGAAGCAAACAAAGAAGACTCCAATGGAATATTGCTTCCAGCTCCGTATTGTGCGAAGAAACGCGTACTTAGTACAAATTTATTAATGTAGTTTTGGTTTACCACATTTAGTTTTAGCGTTGCATAATCGTAGTTGCTACCCAGCAAAGAGCTGCGCAATACAAGGGTGATAGAACCTTGTCCGCGACCGTAATGGTATATGTGATTAAAGTCGCAGTTAACCGTATTGTTCCATTTATTGGCAGTCCATTCGTTAGGTAATAACAAATATTGTAAAGCATTAAAATCTTTGCGGTACATCGCTTTTGCGAAAATGCGAAAGCGGTTGTTTTTGTTTTTTGAGCTTTTACTAACGCCTAATTCATAACGTTGTAAGCCCTCTAAATAAGTACTTTGTGCATCTAAACGAGTGAATTTACCAAATTGAGGAAGTTGTGTGTTGTAGTTTAATCGGTAAGATAGTTTATCGAATTTATTGATGAAAACGCTGCTGTCTAAGCCAGCCTGTGCGAGACCGCTGTTCATCCAAATAGTGAAATCGAAATTGTGGAAATTTTTCAAATAATTTCCGTTGAGGTGAATGCCCAGTTTAGTGCCATCGTATCGGTTGTACCATAGATCAGGCCTCCAAAAAAGTTCGTAGTTGTTTCTATCAAAAGTGTTGGAAATTTTAGAGTCCATCTCAATTACATGAGGAAACTTCTTAGAATTGTCTAGCATGTTCACATCTGCCAAGCGGTGAGAAGGATCTATTTTTACGTCGTAAATTCCACCAGGAACAGTGATACTAACTTCGTATTCGGGTTGAATGTTTCCCCATCCGTACCATTTAGGAAGCACAGTAGCGTTGGTATTTTTAACAAACCAAGTGTTGGGAATGTGGAAATTGAGAACGCTATCGTTGTTGCTAATTACCTGAAAATCGATAGGCATTTGCATTTCACCTTTTCTTTTGAAAGTAAGGATGTATTGGTCTTTTTCCTTCCCTTTTTTGATGTATCCCAAGGAGTAGTCGATTACTTTGGTGGTTTCTAACCACTGGTCGAAAAACCAGTTTAAATCAACATGGGTATATTGAATCATTGAATTTCTAAAATCTTCGAAGTAAGGGTGACACATTTTCCATTGGTTAAAATAGTGCTGCATGGCGTGTAAAAACAGCGAATCACCCAATACATATTGTAAATTGTAAAGCATAGTTGCTGTTTTGTAGTAAACGTGACCGTAGCCGCCGCCGTGACTCACAGATCCGCCATCGAAATCGCTCGAGTGTGTGTTTAACGCTCTGTCATCGCGCTGTGCAGCCGCAAAAATATAATTGTCGTAAACCCTTGTGTTCACCACCAATTGTTCTTTTCTATATTTTCTTTGATAGTCGTTTTTAATAGAATTGTGAAAAACTGTATCTCCATCAATGCGGCTAACGGCCCATGAATCTAAGAACTCAGTAAAACCTTCATCGAGAGCAGCGCGATAGGTTTCGTTGTTGCCCACCATGCCGAAGAACCAATTGTGCCCTATTTCGTGCGCCAACAAGCTTCTGTAGCTAGGATCGGCGCCATTATCAAGCGTTAGCATAGGGTATTCCATACCATCTTTGGCATCGGCTACCACCATTTTGGGGTAGATGTATTTGCCGAAAGATTCAGAGTAGGTTTTAATGACTTTTGCGGTGTATTCGGCAGCATTTTTCCAGTAAGGCGCATTTTCTTCTCTAACGAGTGCAACACAAAGCACGTCGTTCCAATATCTTTCGTCGATGCGGTAGGTAGGGTCGGCAGTAAAGGCGAAGTCGTGTACATTTTCAGCGTGGTAAATCCACGTTTTCTTTTCGCCAGCTTTGTAAGGTGTAGGAATGCTAATGGTATCGGTAGGTTTTCTGCTAATAAAATTGCTTAAATCTAGTTTCTTGCGCAACTCTTCTGGCAATACTTCATTTCTGTTTTGCAGCCATCCTGTGGCTTCAACAACAAAGTTAGATGCCAAGGTTAATTCCACATCATAGGTGCCATAATCGCCGTAAAACTCTTTGTCTAAATGTTGGTCGGTATTCCAACCAAACTTTCTATCGTACACGCAAATTCTAGGATACCAATGCACGCCATCGAAATGTTTAAAACCTCTTTGCGCCAAAAAAACTTTCATTCTGCGGCGCATAGAACCAGTATCGAAATAGGTTTTAAATTCGATTTCGAACGCAGCTTTTCCGCCTGCTAAAATGGTTTGAGGTAGGTAAACTTTAAGAATGGTATTGTCTAGTTCGGTTTTAACGTCAACGCCGTTTACTTTTATTTTAGAAATTTCTAAGCCTTTTTTTTGTTGTTCGTAGGCACCAAATGTAGGCGTCATGTCTTGCTCTTGCTGCAGCTTATCGTAATAAGAACCCGGCTGAAAAGCGTTTTGGTAAAGATTGAAATAAACTGCGTTAAGAGAATCGGGAGAGTTGTTCCAATAGGTAAGAAATTCTTTGCCTGCAATGATGTGTGTTTTTTCGTTTAGTTCGGCTTGAATGGTGTAGTGAACATCTTGCTGCCAGTAGCCTTCAAATGGCTTTTTATTCTTCCAGTATTCGGGGTTATTCCAATTTCTGTAAGAGTTTGGAGAATGAAGAGGGTCGTACACTTGAGCTACAATCTTGCAGCAAAAAGTAAGTGCCAGTAGGAGTTGAAAATATTTCATAGCTATAATGAGTGTTCAAATATACAATAGTAAAAGCGTATTCTTTAAAAAAAATCACTTGAAAATACTTAGATTTACAATCCTTAAATTAAATAATTGAGTTCATGAAAAAAGTGCTTGTTTGTGTAGGTACTCGTCCGAATCTAATTAAAATCACTCGATTGAAAGAGTGCTTTGCAAAGTATCCGCATTTGCAATTTAAATTGTTGCATACAGGGCAGCATTACGATTACAAAATGAGCGAAGTTTTTTTTGAGGAGTTGGATATACCTCAGCCCGATGTGTTGTTTGAATTAAAAAGAGATTCTCAAATTTCGGTGGTAACGCAAATCATGGCTCTTTTTGAGGCCGAAATAAAAAAAGACCGTCCCGATTTAGTAGTGGTTCCAGGTGATGTTGATTCTACTTTTGCTTGTGCTTTTGTTTCTAGCAGATACGGTATTCCGGTGGCACATATAGAAAGCGGTTTAAGAAGTTGGGATAAAACGATGCCCGAAGAAATCAATAGAATTTTGGTTGACGATATTGCGCAGTTGTTTTTTACAACCGAAAAATCGGGGAATGAGAATTTGTTGAACGAAGGTAAAAGGAAGGAAAGTATTGTTTTTACAGGTAATACAATGATTGATTCCTTGATTAAATTCAAGCCCAATATTGAGAAAAGCGAAGTTTTGTCTAGGTATTCTTTAGAGAGAGGTAAGTTTCTGGTAATGACTTTCCATCGACCAGCCAATGTAGACAACAAAGAGAATTTAACGCGAATTTTAAATGCTTTGAACACCATTTCAAAAGACATTAAAATTATTTTCCCTATACATCCACGCACCATTAAAAATGCCGAAGATTTTGGCTTAAAGCATTTGATAGTATCTAGTCAGGTGATTTTATGTGAACCACTCGGTTATCTTGATTTCATGAAGTTGATTTCATCGGCTGTTGGTGTGGTAACCGATTCTGGTGGCATTCAAGAAGAGACTACCTTTTTGGGGGTTCCTTGTTTAACGGTGCGCAACAATACCGAGCGACCAATTACAGCAGAGGTAGGCACCAATACTTTGTTAGAATTGAATGAAGATTTAATTATTCAACACGTGAATTCTATTTTGAGTGGTACCTATAAGAAGGGCCAGGTGCCTGAATTATGGGATGGAAAATCATCTGAGCGCATTGTGGAGGCGATAGCTCAATTTCTTAATTAGTATTTTTTTCCTTTTTGTATTTAGCATTGGCTATGCTGGCATTCACATCGAAGCCTAGTAGCAGTATATAAGAGTTTAAATAAAACCACAACATTACAATCATTACTGTTCCAATTGAACCATAAATTTTGTTGTAAGTGCTAAAGTATTGAAGGTAAATGGAGAATCCATAAGAGGTAAGAATCAGCAAAACAGTAGTTAGAATAGAGCCAGGAGAAAAGAATTTGAAGTGCTTTCTTTTTGCCGGACCAAAATAATACAAAATGCCTATGGCAAAGTAGTACAAAGCAAAAACGGTTACCCATTTTGCTGCATGAAACAAAGCATTACTCAAATTGTCGTTTACCTCAATGTTCTTACTTTCCACCACACTTACCATCACCTCGGTAACAATGATGAGTCCGATGCTTAAAACCAACATCAATGTTAAAACCAATGCCAATACTATAGATATCATTCTTTGTTGAAAAGGATTTCTTGTTTCTGTGATGTGATGGCTGTTGTTGAATTCTACCATTAATGAGTGAATGCCATTGGTGGTGAGATACAACATCAATAAAAAGTTTAAAGAAAGGAGTCCGCCACGCGGCGTACTAATCAAATCTTCAATAGTGGTAATAGCAATATCTCTCAATCCTTTAGGAATGTCGGTTCTTATGAAATTGAGTAATTCTTCTTGAAATCCATCAACAGGAATGATGGGTATGAGTGTAAATAAAAAGATGATGCCCGGAAAAACGGCGAAGAAAAATTTGAAGGCTAAGGAAGAGGCGCGGGTAGAGAAAGTACCATTTTTTACGCCTTGGTAAAACAAATGAGATACTTCGTAAATAGGTACTTTTTGAAAACCTGGCAAGCTATGGTTTTTAGTAAAAGTCAATACCTTTTGAACAAAAGTATTTTGCACAATGCGGTCTAAAATCTTATTGCTCATGAGGTTTGGCTATTAAGCTAATGTCGAAATTTTTCACCGTGTGTGTTAATGCACCAACAGATATATAATCCACCCCAGTTTCGGCGTAATGCACAATAGTGTTTTCGTTGATTCCGCCTGATGCTTCAGTTTCATATTGATGGTTAATTCTTTTTATTGCTTCCTTTAAATCGCCAACACAAAAGTTATCCAGCATTATTCTATGCACTTGTCCTTTACTGAGCACAGTTTGCAATTCCTCAAAATTGCGCACTTCAACCTCAATCTTAATATCGAGTTGATTGCTTTTTATGTATTCATTGGCTTTGTCGATGGCAATGCTTATTCCTCCTGAGAAATCAACATGATTGTCTTTAATCATAATCATGTCGTAGAGTCCCATTCTATGGTTTTTCCCTCCACCCATAACAACAGCTTCTTTTTCTAAAAAGCGAATGCCTGGCGTGGTTTTTCGGGTGTCGAGAATTTTTGCGGAAGTATGTTTTATCTTGTCGTTTAAGTAAGCGGTGTAGGTGGCGATTCCACTCATTCGCTGCATCACATTTAACGCAATTCTTTCCATGGCCAAAATGTTTCGGGCATTTCCATTTAAAGAGATGAGTGTGTCGCCATATTTAACTTGGTCGCCATCTTTAAAATGTTTGGTGATGCTTATGCTGGGGTCGTAAAAATGAAAAATATCTTCAGCTCTGTTTATTCCAGCGATGATGCCTTCGTCTTTGCAAAGCATTATGGCTTCAACTTTACTTTCTTTTGGGATAGTAGATAATGAACTGTGGTCTCCGGTGTTAATGTCTTCAGCAATGGCATTTTGCATGAAGTTTTTAAAGGTATCGATATTATTCATTGGCAGAAACTATGCGGAGTTTATGAATCAGCATGGTATTATTAGCGGGTTTCAGGAAGTAATATACTTGGTAATTACCAGCGTTGGTGCTTAGACTGCCAATAACATACATACTTCCATCTTGTGAATTTCCTTGGTGATTGGTTTTAAAAGCTTTTGGAGCGTGTTTCTCAAAAAAACTTTTG
>CAMDPJ010000118.1 GCA_945903925.1 Chryseobacterium gleum | reverse complement strand
AACCACTGCCTTGTTTACCAAAATTATAACCAATATTACCAGTATTTGTTAAAGAGGTTTGGATTAAATTCTTGTCTATATCAATGTAATCTCTATTGATATTGATAGATATGGTTTCTTCCCAAGTATAAGTGCCATCGGTAATGGTAACTAAAAAAGAAACCAACTCATTTTGTGCAGCCGAATTCAAGATAATCATTCTGTAGGGCACACTTCCTCGTTTCAATTCAAGGGTAGCAAAACCACCATAAGAAGAAATGGAATCGAGAATTACAACATCTGCACTTATTGCAGAAATCTTAGCTGTAACAGAAGAAGCGGTAGAAAGGAAATTTTGTAAATCTATCCAAAAAGTAACGGTATCTCCCGCCTGCATAACACCATCACCACTGTAAATTTTTACCGGACCAACGAATGGGGTTTCCGGAAAAGCCACAGCTTTATATAAATTCAATCTTCCTGCTCCCAATTGGCCCTTATACACTTGATTAAACGGAATGGAAAATAAATCATCTGTTGTAGATTTTAATCGGGCTACCACTTGTGCAGCGGTATAATGTGGGTATTCCGACCAAACCAAGGCAGCTCCGGCCGCAACCTGAGGTGATGAAAAAGATGTTCCTCCTCCAATTTTAATGTATTGATTTCCTTGATAAGTAGTCCAAATTGCCTTTGATGGAGCACAAAGGTCAATGGATTGATTATAGTTTGAACCATTGGTTCCAGAGAAAACCCACTTATTGTCGGTTTGATCTGTACCGCCTACACTTACAACGTTTTCATAAGATGCTGGATAAAATAAACCTTGGTTATTATCATTACCAGCAGCTGCAACAATAACGCACCCTTTATTGATTGCAGCATAATTAATCACTTCCTGATTGTACATAGAATAAGCGCCAGAACTTCCCCATGAAGCATTAATAATTTTACAACCATGATCAGCAGCGTAAACAATACCATCATAAGCAGCCGTTAAAGATCCCGAAGCATTAGTGATTTTTATGGGCATCACTTTTGTATTGTATCCCGCTCCCGCTCCCATTGAATTGTTATTGGGCACGGCCGCAGCGCAACCTGCAACCCACAAACCATGATATCCGCCTGCAGTTGGTGTTGGATCATTATCATTTTCGCCTAAATCCCAACCGTTAAAATTATCTATTTTGCCGTCCAAATCGTTGTCTATTCCATCAATAGGATCATTGTAGTTATGTTTAATATTTGCAGCTATATCAGGGTGTAAAATATCTATTCCCGTATCTACAATACCTACTACCACATTGGTGTCTCCTGTTTGATTATCCCAAGCATCATAAGCTCTAATAACATCAAGGTAATAGGCATTAAATGCCAACGGATCGTTTATACCAAAGAGTAGTTTTGGAATATACACTGGCTCTGCATACTCTACTATACCAATAGAATACAATTGATTAATCACCTCTTCAATGGTATAATTGCCACTATAGTCAATTTCATAAATCAAAGAAAGATCTACGAATCCTTCATTTGAGCGCTCTAAAATACCGTGTCCAAAATTAACCGAAGAAGTATGAGTAGGAAATTTTCTAGTTAGATTACCATTGATAATGGCTAACATTTTTTTAAAATCGCTATGATTGATTTGATTTTTTTGAGTTAACAATTTACCAGCTCCATTAACTTTAAATACAACATGCTTGATCAAATAATCTTCAGACACAATATTCGACGACATTTTAAAATACGTCGACTTCCCCTTCAACCCTCCAATTTGTGAATAAGAAAGTTGAACAAGCGCAAAAAACAATAAAATAGAGAGTGTACTCTTCAATCTCATAAAATAGGCGTAGAACACTTTCTACGTTAATTTACCTCCTAGGTTATTTTAATGCACTATCATTAATTTATAATAATTACTGCTTTGTGCATTGTTCACCTTCAAAAAATAAATACCCGAACTCAAATCGGATAAATCTATTTGGTGTGCCGATGAGTTTTGAACTGATGAATAATTGTAAGAATTCATCAATTTACCCGCCTCATCATGCAAAGAAACGCTAAGCACGGCATTGTCTTTAGCTTCTATATAAACAAAAGCTTGGTTGTTGGCAGGGTTGGGAATCACTTTAATATTTACCTTACTAAGCTCATTAACTGCTGTTATATCTTCAATAATTACATGAACAGAATCTGCGCAGCCCCAAGCATCTGTAACAGTGGCAGTGTAAGTTCCCGAGCACAAATTGGCAACTACTGAAGTTGTTTGATTTAAGTTGTCATTCCATGAAATAGAGTACGAAGGCACGCCTCCACTAATATCTATTGTTGCTGTACCGTTGCAATTTCCATTAACAGCTGTGGAATCGAGCAATGAAATCTGTAACAATGAAGATGGTTCAATAACATTTACCAATACGTTGGTTTTATTGTTCACTGCATCTGATATAGAACATATATAAGAGCCAGCCTCTAATCCATTTACTGCTGCGCCAATTTGATTTAATGGGTCATTCCACTGATATTGATAAGGAGCCACCCCATAAATTGGAGATAAAACCACACTTCCGTCTGCCCCGTCTTTACATTTTACTGCTTGAATAGCGGTGTCTACAGTGATAGAACGAATAGTAGTATACATTGAATCGGCAACATTACCACTTACAATTAAATCATTCAAACTTTTTCCTGCCACTAAAGCAAATGCTACTGTAACAGAATCTCCATTGGCAATGGTGAAAGGCCCCTCACCCACTATATCAGAAACATCTGCACCATTTGGAAGACCAGCAACATTTCTTGCATCACCATTACTTAAAGCAGCATGAGCAATGGCATCTGTTAATCCTGCATAGTATAAATTATAACTTAAGTTGGCTCCACTATTATCAAAAGCATAATGAGACACATTGTATTTTCCAGTTATACTTTTTGTTCCAACAAAGGTGTTGGTAGCGTCAAAAGCGTAGCCTATTTTGTTTGTTGTATCAAATGCAGCAATATTAAATTGACCTGCTACTATTTCCCAATCAGTATATAAACCCACATAAACATCATGCAGCGAATCTCCACTCGTATTGATAATCTTATATTCTTGAACAATGAAGTCTTTTGTTCCTGTTCTATTCCACCCCAATGTTTTACATTTCACGTTAACGCCTATTTTGGAAACGCCGGCTGGATCATCATTGACCACTCCAAAGATATCTTTATCGGATTCTACCGCAGGAAATTTAACCATTGTGTTTTGAATCGAACCAAAATCACTAAAATCTGAATAGGATACATTTTGTGAATTATCAGTTATAACTAATCCCATTGAATATATTGTACTTGCTGCACCATTATTGGTGAACCCAGCACCATTTTGCGGAAATGGTTGCATATATCCCAATTTAGCATCGTTACCAGTAGAAAGCGTTAAATTATTTACATCCATATTTAAATAGCTAGGATTTAGCAACACTTTAAACGCTTGCGATTCTTTGTAAGTGCCATCGGAAAAAGTAACAACAACTATAACAGAGGTGTTACTTGGCACAACACCATTAATCTTCAAACTCAGCGCATTCGACCCAACACTAACTGTTCCCATAGTAGCAACAGAACCCAAATTTATCGATGAATTAATCGCCGTTAGATAAGTAGAAGAGGAACTAATACTTGCAATAGTGTTCGTTCCTGCACTTAAATAATTTGTTGCCAACCCTTGTATTCTCAAAGTATCACCGCTTACAAAAACATTATCTGCTAAATCTGTAACTATTTCATTTTCTAACCTAAAGCCAGGAAACCCCGAGACGGTTAGCGCTCGCAAAACATTTAACCTACCAGTTCCTAACTTTCCAGCATACGTTGTATTGAATGGAATATGACCAATGGTATCAGCGGAATTTTTTACCAACTCACCCAATTGCAAAGCAGTGTATGAAGGATAAATGCTTTTCGCCAGCGCTGCAGCAGCTGCAACTAAGGGAGCAGCAAGAGAAGTGGCTCCACCAATTTTATTGAAGGTATTTGGCGTCATACAGCCGTACATCACCATACTTGGGGCAAGAATATCTATAAACTCATTGAAATTACTGCCATAGCCTACCCCCTGACCAACTGCAAACTGCCATTTTCTATCAATAGTGTCTGAACCACCAACACTAATCACATAATTTAATGACGCCGGATAAAATAAACTGCTATTGTTATTATTACCCGCAGCAGCAATAACCAAGGCATTTCTATTGATGGTAGCATAATTTACTGCATCTTGTCCGAACTGCGTATAACCAGCAGTATCACCCCAAGAGGCATTAATTACAGAACAACCATGATCAGCAGCATAAACAATACCTTCATAACCTGCCACAATAAATCCACTTGCGTTACTAACCTTAATGGGCATAAACTTGGTATAATAGCCCACACCAGCACCCTGAAGATTGTTATCTGCTACCTCAGCAAGAGAACTAGCAGTCCAAGTACCATGGGGCAAAGTCCCTCCATTTCCATCATGTGAAGCATCACCATCTCCACCAACTAAATCCCATCCTCTGAAATTATCTATATAACCATCATTATCATTGTCATTTCCATCGATAGGATCAGCATAATTCAACTTAATATTTTGAGCCAAATCTGCATGTGTATAATCTATACCAGTATCTACCATTCCAACCACAATATTGGTATCTCCTTTCGTTACGTCCCAAGCTTCATAGGTTTTAATTTTAGGCAAATGCCATTGATTGGCAATACTTGGGTCGTTAGGAATTCCCAAAGGCTGCTGAATAGCTAAAGGCTCAACGTATTCAAAAATGCCGAAATTCATCAACAAGATAACCGCCTTCCCCAGAGAAATTGGGTCATTGTATTTCAACTTATAAATCAACGAAATATCGGTGTAAGGAATTCCATTTCTCTCACTCCCCTCTCTTACTGGAGTGGCTTGAGGAAACATTTTGGAAAATGATTGTGTTTTTAGTTTTTCTAGAATTTGTGATAAGCCAGGATAATTTACTCCCTTTGAAGTAAAACTAGAACGAAAGTCCTGTTTAACTTTAAGAACCAATGTTCTTTCCTGAAACTGTTTACTATCCTGAGACTGTAGCGAGATAGCGCAAAATAATATTGAAGTAAGAAGTATTAATTTTTTCATAAAATGGGGTTATAACGTGCTAGATACGAGGCTAAGGATATAGAGTTACAAAAATTTAATAGTGAGGGAAATGTTTTAAAAAAATAAAGCTGTCTTTCTCGAAATCAATAGCGCTGTAAAAATGTTCTAGTCCGTTTGTAACTATTAAATACGGGACTTTAAGCACCAAATTATATCTCGCCACCTGATCAAAAACATCTTGTGAAATTGCTACATGACTTGCCTTGCATTCCACAATAGCAAAAGGTTTACCTTCTTTATTGTACACCAAAATATCAGCTCTTTTTTTCTTACCGTTCAACTCCAAGTCTTTCTCTAAAACCATCATCGATAAAGGAACTTTATGCTCCTTATTCATAAATTGAATAAAATTCTGACGCACCCATTCCTCGGGAGTTAAAACAACTTTTTTCTTTCTTATTTCATCAAAGATGTACCATTTAGCATCATCCTTGCGTTCCATTTTAAATTGATATTCGGGAAGATTTAACCTTATCACTTTCTTTTCGTATTGTTTCGATAAATTTACAATACCATTATGGAAACAAAAAAAAATATAGTAAATAACTGGTTGCCTCGATATACAGGAACTGAATTGGCCGAATTCGGTAAATACATACTACTCACTAATTTTGGAGGTTATTTAAAAGTTTTTGCACAATTGAGTGGCTGTGAAATAAAAGGCACCGATAAGGCAATGCCCAACGCGACAAACGACGGAATCACGATGATTAATTTTGGAATTGGCAGCGCAAACGCCGCACTCATCATGGATTTACTTACAGCTATTGAACCCAAAGCTTGTTTGTTTTTGGGTAAATGCGGCGGACTCAAAACGAAAAATAATTTAGGGGATTTCATTTTGCCAATCGCCGCAATTAGAGGCGAAGGAACATCAGATGATTACATCCCCAAAGAAGTACCCGCTCTTCCTGCATTTAGCTTACAGCGGGCTGTTTCCTCTGTAATTCGATCGGCTGGAAAAGACTATTGGACTGGCACCGTTTATACCACTAACAGAAGAGTTTGGGAGCACGATGAAGTGTTTAAAGAAAAACTTAGGGTGATGCGTTGTATGGCCATCGACATGGAGACCGCCACCATATTTACCGTTGGCTTCGCCAATAAAATACCCACAGGAGCGCTGCTACTGGTATCTGATCAACCCATGCTTTCCAGTGGAGTGAAAACCGCTCAAAGCGACCAAAAAGTAACAGCTAATTTCGTGGAAGACCACATAAAAATAGGAATTGACGCGGTAAAGGAGATAATGAACTACGGATTAAGTGTAAAACACCTGCGCTTCTAGTGAAAAGTGACTCATAACTTTTAAGCTTCCAAAAATCGATATTTCATAAATTAGCAGCGATAACTAAACGAATCGATCAGGCTATTTATGAAACCTATACTTTACAGCTTGTTGGCTGTATTGCTTGGCTACTTTTGCAAAGCACAAGATGCCTCTGCATTAAGTCATTCAACATCAACCTGCAACTACAATTTATCATCACAAAACGCATGGAGTAGCACTTGTAATCCGGCAGGGATGAGCGACATCAAAAAACTATCTTTCTGCGCATTATTTCAAAATCATTTTCTTTTAAAAGATTTATCTACACAATATATCGGCGCCGCTTTTCCAATCAAAAAGCATCTTTCATATTGTACAAGTTTGTTTCGTTTTGGAAATAACTTATATTCTAAAAACGAATGGAACAATACAATCTCTTTAAAATTAAATGAAAAATTAAGCGCAGGAATTCAATTGCATACCCAGTATATTTATCAATCGGAGGAAAGAAATAAATGGCAGGTATTTCCACAAATAGGCATTTGCTGCAAAATAAAAGAGAAAATCACATTGGCTTCCTCTTTAAATAATTTCATTGCCACTGAACATTTCCTAGATAAAAAACAAACACTTCGAATCGGACTAAGTTATTGCTTTGATAAAAAGGTAAAAACACATCTTCAATGCATTTTCAACAATGAGAAATACCCCGTAATAGCGGCTGCTATCGATTACCAATTCAATGATAAATTGTATTTCGGATTCAATATTTCAAGCAGCGCCCAACCTTTTCATTTTG